>JAJDAI010000312.1 GCA_029261955.1 Deltaproteobacteria bacterium
GCGATCGCGGCCGCGGCCACGCCCAGGACGAGAGCCGAGAGCGGGCGCTGCACGAGCGTGACCCCGGCGCCCACGGCGGTGCGCACCTTGCCCGCGTCGTGCGTGAGCCGGGCCGCCGCTTCCCCGCGGCCCAGGCGGTCCAGCTCGGCGGGCGGCAAGCGCAGCAGCGCAGCCAGGACCCGCTGGCGCAGAGAGGACTCGGCCCTCAGCGCGGCGGTCCGGGTGAGCATGGTGCGCCCGAAGCGCGCGGCCCCCTGGACCGCGAACAGGCTCACGATGGCGGCCGGCAGCATCCAGACGAGGGAGCCGCCGTCCGCGAGCAGGCCATCGAGCACGTCGCGCACGAGGTAGACCAGCGCACCGCGGCACAGAGCCACCAGACCTGCCAGCAGCGAGGCCGCCACGAGGAGCGGGGCGTGGGGGCGCAGCAGCCGGAGCGCGCGCCGGACCGGGCTCGCCTCGCTCATGCCGTCGCCGGGAGCAGGGGGAGGATTCGATCGGCCGCGCGATCCGCGAAGCCCGTGCCGAGCAGCGCCCGCAGCTCCCGGGCGACCTCGGCCGCGTCGTGGGCGGCCAGCTGCCCCTCCAGGGCCCGGGCGAGCGTCTCGGGCCGCAGGTCCTGGCGGATCTCGGGCACCGCGTCCCGTCGAAGGAGGATGTTCGGCAGCGCCAACCAGGGCGAGCGCACGAAGCGGCCAGCCAGGCGCGCAGTCCAGGGGTGCACCGAGGCGCTCACCACGACGGGCACACCGAGCAGGGCAGCCTCGAGGGCCGCGGTGCCAGCCGCAGCCAGCGCCGCGTCGCACTGTGCGAGCACGTCGGGCCCCTCCGAACGGTCGAAGCGCACGCCAGCGAGCTCGGGCGGCTCGGCGCGCAGCCGCCAGGGCACGACCAGTTCGACCCCCTGCCCCGCCGCGGCGCGCGCGGCAGCCACGAAGGGCAGCAGGTTCCGCTCGACCTCGGCCGGGCGGGACCCCGGCAGCAGCGCGATCACGCCGGTGGGCTCGTGAGGCACCAGCGGCCGGTCCGCCACGGGGTGGCCGACGCAGTGCGCGGCGATGCCCCAGGAACGCAGCGCGGGCACCTCGAAGGGGAAGAGGCACAGCACGAGGTCGAAGGCTTCGGCGATCGCCGCGCGCCGCCCCGGGCGCCAGGCCCAGAACTGGGGGCACACGAGGCAGACCGTGATCACGCCTCGCGCGCGCGCCTTTCGGGCCAGGGGCAGGTGCAGGTCCGGCGCGTCGACGAACACGGCCAGCTCGCTGTGCTGGAGCGCGTCCTGGAGCGCCCGGCGCCCACGGAGGATCGCCGGCAGCCGCGGCAACAGCTCCACGAGCCCCGCGCCGGACAGATCGCGCACGTCCCCCAGGGCCGTGAGCGTGGCACAGCGGCCCATGCTCTCGCCCGCATGCCCCACCCAGCTCACGCCCGGACGGCGCTGAGCCAGCGCATCGAGCACGGGCCCGGCGAGGCGGTCGCCGCTGGGCTCGGCCGCGGTGAAGATGAAGGGGCTCACCGAGCCCCCAGGGGCCTGGCCCCGGCGTGGACCGCGGGCCGCGAGATCACGCCTTCGCGTCCGCCGGCTCCACGAACGAGGCCAGGATGGTGGCCTCCGCCGCGCGCTCCTCGCCGACGCGCGCCCGGCCCTTGACCTTCCAGGTGGAGCCGCGCGTCTGCACGACCTCGACCTCGAGGGTGAGCACGTCGCCCGGCACGACCTTGCGGCGAAAGCGGACCTTGTCCAGGCCCATGAGCAGCACGCCGCCGCCGCGCTCCAGCAGCCCGTCGATGGTCTGGTAGGCGAGGATCGCGGCGGCCTGCGCGAGGGCCTCGACCTGCAGCACGCCCGGCATCACGGGATCGCCTGGGAAGTGCCCCTGGAAGTAGGGCTCGTTCCAGCTGACGTTCTTGACCGCCAGGATGCGCTCGCCCGGAACCAGCTCGTCGACGCGGTCCACGAGCAGGAAGGGGTAGCGGTGGGGCAGGAATTCGAGAATCTGCCGCGGGTCGACCACAGGTCCGTCAGAGGCCATCAGGCTCTCCCTCCTCACTTCGTGCGAGCCGACCCAGGGCCGCTCGCTCTGCCAGCCAACGACGGCGGGGCCGGGCGGGGGTCCCCCCGTACACGGCGCCGTCGGGCACATCCCGGAAGGCGGCCGCGCGAGCGAGCAGCACGGCCCCTGCCCCGATCCGGCGGTGGTCGGCCACCCCGGCCTGCCCCGCGAGAATCGCGCCGTCGCCCACCTCGACCGAGCCGGCGAGCCCCGCCTGGCCGGCCAGCACGGCGCCGACTCCGATGCGCGAATTGTGTCCAACCTGCACCAGGTTGTCGAGGCGCGCGTGAGCCCCGATCACGGTGTCCGAGAGGGTGCCCCGGTCCACCGCGCAGAGCGCGCCGATGTCCGCCCCGTCCCCGACCACGACGCTGCCCACCTGGGGCACCGCGGCGCGCACGCCGGCCTCGTCCGGATCGCCGAAGCCGAAGCCCTTCGAGCCCAGCACGGTGCCCGCGCCGACCCGCACGCCCTCGCCCAGGACCCCGCAGAGGATGCGGGCGCCGGCTTCGAGGCGGCAGCGCGCCCCGATCACGACGCCATCGCCCACGAAGCACTGGGCCACGAGCACGCAGGCCGCGCCGACCCGGGCCCCGGCGCCCACGACGCAGAGCGGCCCGATGCAGGCGCTCGGATCGACCGACGCGTCCGCGTGCACCACCGCGCTGGGGTGCACCTCGGGCTCGATGCGGGGGGCAGGGTGGAAGAGCGCCAGCAGGGCGGCGAAGGCGCGGCGCGGCTCGGCGACGCGCAAGAGCACGGCGTCACGGGGCCCGTGATCGAGCCCGACGACGAGCACGCCCGCGTCGGATCGATCCCGGCTGCGGAACAGCACAGCGACGTGATCCGGACCGGCCGAGGCCGGCTCGACCAGGCTGGCGACGCGGCGATCGGGGTCGCCTTCGAGGGCTGCGTCCAGGTGTTCGGCGAGTTGCGCCGCCGTGAACACCGCTACTTCTTGTTGTAGCGGGCGACGACCTTGTCGGTGAGGTCCACGACGCCGTTGACGTAGACCACGGCGCTGCTCTCGATGATCAGGTTGTAGCCATCCTCGGCGCCGACGCTCTGGGCGACCGCGTAGAGCTTCTGCAGGATGGAGCCGGTCATCTCCTGCTCCATCAGGCCCATCTCCTGCTGGTT
>JAJDAI010000313.1 GCA_029261955.1 Deltaproteobacteria bacterium
CGAGCCTGCGGGCCGAAGCTGGCGCCGAGCTCGGCACCATCCTCCCGGGCAGCCCGGAGGAGAAGAAGCTGCCCGCCTGGGCCCGCCTGGAAGAGGCCGAGGCGCTGGACGCCCAGGCCGATCTGGACGAGGTTCGCTTCGAGCAGTGCGCCCACTCGGCCCTGGAGCGCTGTCCCGCTCTGGTCGATGCGCACGAGCTCCTGGCAGAGCACTACCGGGCCCGCCACGAGCAGGCCGAAGCGGCGCGGGATGCACGCCAGGCCGCGCGCTTCGAGCTGCTCCTCCGCATGCACGACCAGGGGGTCAACAGCGACTACCTGCTCGGCACGGGCCAGCTCAGTCTGGACACGCAGCCCAGCGGCGCCTCGGTCAGCCTCCAGCCCTGGGAGCTGCGTGGCAGGCGGCTTCAGGCCGGCACGCCCCAGCCGCTCGGCACCACCCCGATCGCTGGCCTCGCGCTGCCGGTGGGGAGCTACCTCGCCACCCTGAGCCGCCCGGGCTGCGTCGAGGTCCGTGTCCCCATCGAGATCCAGCGCGAGCAGGCCTGGCGCGGCGCCCGCCCGAAATCCAGCGCCGGCACCCCGATCGAGCTGCCGGCACGCGGCGCGCTGGGCCCCGACGACGTCTACGTGCCCGCGGGCTGGTCGCCCATCGGCGGGGACCCCAACGGGGCGGGCTCGCTGCCCGCGCGCACGATCTGGATCGACGGCTTCGTCCTGCGCCGCTTCCCCGTGACCTGGGCGGAGTACGTCAAGTTCCTCAACGCCGTGTCCCCCGCCGATGCGGAGCGGTGGCAGCCCCGCGAGACGGCGGCCGGGCCCGACCAGGCCGGGGCTGGCCTGCTCTCACGGAACGCGGACGGCGCCTTCGAGCTGGCCGGCCGGGTCGGCGACTGGCCGGTGACCAACGTCGACTGGGGCTCCGCCGAGGCCTACTGCGCCTGGCTCGGCCAGCGAGACGGCCAGGCCTGGCGCCTGCCCTGCGAGCTGGAATGGGAGAAGGCGGCGCGCGGCGTCGACCAGCGCTTCTTCCCGTGGGGCCGCACCGACGACTCCAGCTGGCGCCTGACGGTGGAGTCGCACCTCGGCCCGCCCAGCCCCGAACCCGTGACCGCCCACCCCACCGACTGCAGCCCCTACGGCGTGCGCGGCCTGGCGGGCGGGGTGCGCGACTGGGTGCTGGACCCCTTCCTGCCGGGCGGGCCTCCGGTCACCGAGGACGGCCGCCTCGTCATCACAAGCGCCCGCGACGCCTCCGCCGCGCACGGCACGCGGGGTGGCGCGTGGAGCCTTCCGGACTGGGTCGCTCGGGCCTGCGTGCGGGGCTACCACACGCCGATCCACCTCGCGGACCTCGGCTTCCGACTGGCGCGCTCGCTCTGAGCTGACCCGGTCAGCCGCCCGGAGCCTGAGCGACCAGCCAGCCCAGGGCGGCCTCGACGCCAGCCTGGTCGTCCAGCAGCGCGTCGTGCCCCGCCGCACTCTCGAAGGCGCGGAACTCGAGTCCGGGCGGCTCGGTCGCCGGGTGCCGCACGCGCCCGTCGCCGGCGGTCGTCTCCACCGTGTCCATGTCCCAGCCCCGCACCGCCTTCGGGCCCCCTCGGAGCACCGTCGTGGGCGTCGGGTGATCGCCGCTCCGCAGGATCGCGATGGGCACACCCGCGAGCTGGCCGGGGTCCTCGATCCGCGTGCGCGTCGCCCGGGCCCGCGTCATCGCCTCCTGGAGGTGAGCGCGGTAGCTGGCCGGATCCGGCACCGCCCCCTCGGCGAAGACGCCGAGCTTGTGCTGCTCCCAGCTCGCCGGGTCGTACCAGTCGTGCTCCAGCGGCCCCTCGCCCCGCAGTCCGGCGTCCGGCCCGGTGGGGAAGAAGACCCAGTGGGCGGACCAGGTGTTGGCGGCCTCGATGGACAGCGTGCGCCCGTTGAGGCCGGTCACCGAGCCCTGGTGGGTGTCCCGCGCGAAGCCGATGCCGGTGCCGAAGGGCGTGCCGGCGAAGAGGATCCCGCAGGCCAGCTCGGGGCGCTCCCGCAGCGCGTGCAGGGTCACGAGGCCGCCCATGCTGTGGGCGACGACGCGCGCTGGCCGCCCGTGCTCTGCCGCGAGCCGCTCGAGCAGCTGGATCAACCGCGCGGCCGCCTCGGGGATCTCGCGCCGCCAGTCGTAGGAGAAGGGCACGAAGGCGCGGTGCCTGCGCTCGGCCGCCGCGAGAAAGCCCGCGTAGATCGGCACCCACAGCACCTTGCTGATCGGCCCGTCGGGCACGAGCTCGTCGCGGTCCTGCTGCTCCGTCCAGCCCAGGGGCAGGCTCAGCGGCCGGCGGTCCAGACCGAGCGCCTGCTTCGCGCCGACCCAGCGTCGCCCGCCTGGGTCCCGCAGGTGTCCGCCCTTGATGCCGTGCACGAAGACCAGGGGGGCGCCGTCGTCGAGATCGTCGCTCACAGGCGCCCTCCCAGGCTCAAATCACCATGCCCTCGCTGTGCACGAAGGTCCGTCCGATCCGCATCGCGGACAGGTCCACTTCGACCCCGTCGACGGTCACCGAGGGCAGGTCCCGCCCCGCCATCACCATGGCCGCGCAAGCCTCCGCCGTGAAGGGGCCCATCATCGCGCCGTGCCCGCTGAAGCCCGCCGCGTGCAGCAGGCCGCCCACCTTCGGGTCGAAGCCGAGCAGCGGGTTGTGGTCCGGGGTGACCGCGTAGAAGCCCGAGGTCGTCGCCTCGATGCCGGCGAACTCGCCCACGACCGGCATCGACTCGGCCAGCTGCATCCAGAGCTGCACGCCGAAGTTGTCGAGGCCCGTCTTGTGGAAGAAGGACGGCTCGATGAGGTCCTGATCGGTCCAGTCGAAGTTCGGCTCCGACTCGGCCGGGTGGGCCCAACCGGCGAGCAGCTGCGCGCCGTTCTCGGGCCGGCAGTAGGCGCGGCTCTGCGTGATCGTCATGGGCCAGCTGAGCAGCGTCTCGTCGTCGAGCTGCGTGCCCCGCTTCACGAAGTAGAGGTAGCGCTTCACGGGCGCGATGCGCAGGTCGCTGCCGCCCAGCGATGCGCTGACGCGCGGCGCCCAGGCGTTCGTCGCGTTGACGAAGACGTCGGCTGTGATCTCCTCGCCTGCTTCGGTCTGCACCGCGCGCAGCCGGCCGCCCGAGACGCTGCCCGAGACCACCTGGGCGTTCTGCCGGAGCACGCCGCCCAGCTCGGCCACGCGCCGGAAGGCCTCCATGTAGACGACGTCCGGGGCCAGGAAGCCGTCGGTGCCGCAGAAGGTCGCGCCCGCGAGCAGCGATCCATCGACGTGCGGGAACCGCTCGACAACCTCGCCCGGACCCAGCAGCTCCACGTCGTCGAGGCCGTTGGCCCGCTGCATGGCGACGTTGTCCTGGGCCGCCTGCCAGCGCCCGTCCTCGGTGCCGTAGAGGAAGAGGTAGCCGTTCTGGATCAGGACCTGGCCCTGGCCGGGTTCGCAGCGGAACTCCTCGGCGAAGCGCTCGTAGCGGCGCGTCGCGCAGATCATCGCGCGCACCGTCGCGGGGGTGCTGAACTGCTGGCGAATGCAGGCGGCGGAGCGAGACGAGGAGCCTGCTCCCTTCTCGCGTGCCTCGAGGATCGTGACGCGCACGCCCAGCTGGAGGAGGCGGTGCGCGATCAGCGCGCCGGTGATGCCGGCGCCGATGATGCAGACGTGCTCGGGGGGGGCCATGCGGGAATCCTAGACCGCGCGCTCGGCCCCTGCGGAATCCGTGGGCTAGACCTGTCCGGTCGCCGGGCCGTGGCCGACCGAGGTGCCGCCGAGGATCTCGATGGTGCCGGCCTCGATCATCCGCACGACGGCGCCGTGCGTGGTGGCCTTGTCGTGCACCGTGCCGTCCTGCTTCGGGCCGAGTCGGAGCGACTTGCCCCCGGGCAGCGGGACCTTGATGGGCTTGAGCGTCAGGTTGCGCAGAGTCTTCATGGACGCCTCATAGCAGACCCAGCGCGGGACTTGCGCTCGGCGCCCACCAGGAACGCGCTCAGCGCTCGGTCTTGACGGTCCAACCCCGCACCAGGGTCCCGATGGACCTGGTGCGCTCCCAGGACACGGGGATCGCGCGGCCGTCGGCCGTGGGCAGGTAGCGCTGCACCCCGACGGGGTTCGGGGCCCAGCCCGCCGCCTCGGCCTCCAGCTGGCTTCGCAGCAGGCGCACCGCCCTCGGCGTCGGCGACTCCAAGGTGGCGACCACCCGGGGATCCGCAGAGGGGCTGTGCACCAGGGCGAGGAAGTCGCCCTCGGGCGGGGTCGCCGTGAGCTGGAGCCACTGCCCCGGGCCCGGCACCGCGTAGAGCCCACCGCCGGTGAAGCCGCTCTGGTCCAGGTCGGGATCGGGGTACAGCGTGTCGACGCGGTCGCCGCTGAACCACAGGACCGCCGTCCACCCGTCGCTGTTGGCCTCGAAGTTCAGCTGGATCTGGCTGTGCTCGGGCCAGGACTCCCCGCTCACCACCGCGCCGGGTTCGCCCCCGAAGGGAGGCTGCACCACGACCGCGGTGTCCAGGGTCCGAAAGCCCCGCGGCGGGGCTGCGGGCGACTCGTGCATCCGCCCCCAGCCCGACACCACCAGCACCAGCTGCACGATCAGCGTCACGACGGTCCACAACAGGCCGCGGCCAGCAGCCCGTCCGCTGAGCGCCCCGAGGGCGCGCAGGATTGAGGGGGTCATGGTGTGTTCTCCAGGTGCTCGAGTTCGTCCGC
>JAJDAI010000314.1 GCA_029261955.1 Deltaproteobacteria bacterium
CTCGCGCAGCAGATCGAGCAGCAGCGGGCCCTCCGTGGGGTCCCCGTAGCCGCCGATGGTCAGCTCCTGGGCGCCGTCCAGCAGCGGGCCGAGCGCGGCCAGCGTCTGCGCGTCGAGGTCGCCGACCGGGTTCAGCGCCCCATCCCAGTGGTGCCGCGCGCAGGACGTGCAGCCCAGCGAACAGCGGTTGCTGACCTCCACTTGGAGGCGTCGGGGCGTCGGTCCGGGATCGGGCAGGTGCACGGCCGATCAGGGTAGCCGGCCGGCGTGGGCGCGGCGCGGCCGCGGTGGCTCAGACGGAGTCGCCCTCGATCGTCTCCGTCTCCACCACGGGCAGGGAGTCGCGCAGCTCGTCGGTCATGTTGTCGATCTCGCAGCCCTCGAGCTCGGTCGTGGGACCGCCGACCTCTTCCAGCCTGACCTGCAGGCCGCCGGACGTGGACTCGTAGACCACGCGCATCATCGACACGCTGCATTCGCCGTTCAGCGAGGTGGTGCCGATGACGTCCAGCCAGCCGCCGTCGTCTTCGCTCAGGCTGAGGTTCGACTCGTAGGCCTCGTTGCAGGAGCTGGCGCTGTCGCAGGGGTAGAAGGCGGTGACCGGCTCGGCGTTGAAGCCGTACAGGGCGCCCTCGATCTTGAAGAAGGCGTAGGGCTCGTCGACGTCTACGGCGCCCGTGCCGTCGTCGGTGGTGTGCGCCGTGACCTCGTAGCTGCCGTCGTACTCGCTGACGGGCGGGAGGTTCGCGCAGCCGGCGATCAGGGCGAGGGCGGGCAGCAGCGCCAGCAGGGGACGGGTGGTCATGGTCGGGGTCCGTTCGGGCCGAGGGCGGCGAAGAGTCGGTTGGGGGGCGCCCAAAACGGGGCGCGCGGACCATAGCCGCAGCCCTCGGGGCTGTCTGTTCCCGCTTCCGCTGGCCCCCGGGCCCCCCCAGGAGTTCCGCGCCCGCAGAAACTGCCGTTACAAACTGAAAGGCGCACCCGCATAGGCTCCAGGAGTCGGCTGCTCGTCGCCGGCGAGCCAGGCATGGTGCTGCGGCTCACCTACCGTCCTACCGGCGGCGAGCAAGTCGACCCTTCGGGGAGGCCGTCATGCTTCGACTCATCATCCTGTTGCTGCTCATGCCGTCCACGGTGTGGGCCTGCGGTGGGCTCTTCTGCAACGCGACCACGCTCATCCCCGTCGACCAGCAGCGGGAGCGGGTGCTCTTCGAGGTGAACGGCGACGGCACCATCACCGCCGTCGTCGAGATCTCCTACACGGGCAACCCGCGCGAGTTCTCCTGGGTCGTGCCGATCCCGGACACCCCCGAGCTCGACATCGTCCCGCCCTCCACGCTGCTCCTGCTGGACCGGGCCACCGCGCCGCTCATCATCCCGCCCCTCATCGAGTTCGGCTGGTCGGGCAACGACGACGACTCCGCCGATGACGACGACGCGACCTCCGACGACGACGACGCGGCCGACGACGACGACGCGGCCCCGCCCGTCGACGTCGTGGACCTGCCCGTGGTCGGTCCCTTCGATCCCCAGGTCATCAGCTCCGAGGACCCCGACGCCCTGGTCGCCTGGCTGCGGGACAACGACTACCTCGTGACCGAAGCCATGGAGCCGCTGATCGCCGACTACGTCGCAGGCGGCCTGAAGTTCCTGGGCATGAAGCTCGAGCCCGGCGCCGAGGTGCAGGACATCGCGCCCCTGAAGATGACCTACCCCGGCGACGTGCCGACCGTGCCCTTGCGCCTGACGGCGGTGGCGGCCGAGCCCGACATGCAGGTGCTCGTCTTCGTCGTCGGCGAGCAGCGCTACGGGCCGGCGAACGTGCCGGCGATCGCGACCCCGGTCGACCAGATGCGCGCCGACCCGCGCACCGGCGAGACCAACTACTACCCCCTGATCTCCTGGCTCATCGACGAGCAGGGCGGCACCGGCTTCGTCACCGAGTACGCAGGCTGGATGCAGGACGTCGCCTCGCGGGCGAACACCCAGAACACCGGCACGAGCGACTTCCAGGAGGCGCGGGCCTACGTGCAGGACCTCACCGTCCGCCACCGCTACATCACCCGCCTGCTGACCCGGCAGCACGCCGACGAGATGGTGGAGGACCCCTACTTCGAGCCGACGCCCCTCGGCGACCTCGACACGGTGCGCGACCTGCGCGACCAGCCCCGCGTCTGGTGGAACCAGAACGAGAACCCGCCGCTGCCCTGCAACGACCTGTACTGCGGCGCCGGGAGCCGCTGCGGCCTCAGCTACGCCGGCAACGAGGGCTGCCTCTGCGCCCGGGGCACCGTCGCGCGGGCCATCGAGCCCGTCAGCTACTTCGCCGGCGCGGAGCAGCCCGGGGTCACCTGCGTCGACCGCAGCCTGGACCTGATGCCGGAGATGCCGATCGACGCGCCGGGCCCCTGCGACGACTTCGCCTGCGGCGAGCGCGGGACCTGCGTGCCCCTGAACGGCGCGCCCACCTGTGCCTGCGAGGCGGACGCCCTGGCCATCCAGCTCCCGGACGGGCAGCTCTGGTGCCAGCGCGCGGAGTGGAGCTGCCCCGCCGAGCAGCTGCTCTGGCCCGACTTCCCGCGGGGGCAGCAGGTGGGCGACGCGGCGAACATGGGGGACTGCGAGCCCTTCGTCCCCGTCGGCGGCTGCAGCGGCAGCGGCGGCGGTGCGGCGGCCCTGAGGGCGACCGACGTGGAGCCTTCCTCCTGCATGGCGTCCGTCGGCGGTCGCGGGGCCGGTCTGTTCGGGCTGCTCCTGCTGGGCCTGTGGCGTCGCCGGCCGGCTCGCGCTAGCTGAGCGGTCCTGTCTCCCAGCTGGCTCGGGCACCCGAGATCGTGCCCTGCCAGCTGAGGGGCCAGGGCAGGTGCCGGCACTCCGCGCGCAGCGCCTCCAGCCAGCCGGGCCAGAGGCCCAGGTCGGCGTCGTCGAAGAGCAGCAGCCCGGTGGCGTGGGTCTCGACCAGGTAGACGAGCTCGCGCAGGACGTGGGCTACAGGCCGCACGGCGTCGCCGCTCCCGGCGAGCATCCGGATCGGGCCGCCGCGGGGCAGGCCGAAGCCGGCCCAGGTCGTGATGGGCAGCGCCGAGAGGTCCGCGGCGAAGAGCTCCAGGCCCCCGGCCCGGGTTTGCGAATCGGGAGAGGCCTCTCGCAGCCGCGGCTGCTGCCCATCGACCCCCGGGCCGAAGAAGATCGCCGGCTCACTCAAGCCCGCCAGCCTCCCATCGCCCCAGCCCGCCTCCAGGTGGACCCAGAGCTCGCCCTCGTCCGGCGCTCCCCCGAGCTCCTCCAGGATCTGCACCCCCTCGGCCGCACGGCACGCCGCCAGCATCCCCGCGAGGGGCGGCGGGGGTCCGAGAGCAGGCCCAGGGGAGATGCGCAGCACAGGTCGGATGGTACCTTGCCGCCGTGAACGAGCCCGCAGCACCCCCCTCCCTGCAGGACGACGGCTGGACGCGCCGCGAGCGCGCCGTGTTGCTCGGCCTGATCCTGCTGCTGGTGCTGCTCTTCGTGTACCGCGGCATGACCCGCCGCCCCGACCCGTCCCGCATCCCGGCCCACCCGGACATCCTCGTGCTGCACGCGGCCGAGCTCCGGGTCGACGCCGCGTCCTCCTCCGCGCTCGCCGTCGACCTGGGTCTGGACCCCGAGCGCACCCTCTACTGGACCCAGGCCTTCGCCCAGTCCAACGACCCGCTGCGCTCCGCCCTGAGCGCGCTGCGCGGCAGCCTCGTGCTCAACCTGGAGGCCTCGCCCGGGCCCCAGTCCCTCGCGCCTCGCCTCGCCGAGGCGGGCTGGTCGACCCAGCTGATCGGGCCGTCGGACCTGATCTCCGCTGCCTCGGAGGGCTTCACGAGCACCAGCCCCGTCGCCTCGCGCGCCGAGATCCCCGACGCCCTCGACCTCGCCTCGTCGGGCCCCCGCTTCGCCTTCGTCCAGCTCGCCGCGGCGGGTCCGCCGCTGCACGCCGACACCACCGACGCCCCCGCCCTGCGCGCCGGTCACGCCGCCCGCACCGAGGAGCTGCGCGGCATCCTCGCCCGCACCGCCCAGGCCTTCCGCCGGAGCCGCCCGCAGCTGATCGTGCTGCTGGGAGCCAGCGGCGCCGAGCTCGGCGAGCACCCCGAGAGCCCCGATCTGCTGCACGACTCGCAGCTCCGCGTGCCCTTCGTCATGGGGCTGCGCGGCGGCGAAGGCCTGCCCTGGGGGCGCCACGACACCCTCGTGCAGAGCGCCGATCTGGGGCCCACGCTGCTGGACTTCGTGGATCTGAGGCCGCGAGCCGAGCGCGACGCGGACGGCGTGGACCGAGACGGCGTCTCGCTGGAGCCCCTGGTCCACGGCTGGGTCGCGGCGCCCCTGCACGAGCAGGTGGTCTCGGTGGGCCCCGGCGTCGCGTCGATCCGGAGCCGCGACTGGAAGCTCATCGTGCCGGTGGACGCGCCCTGGAGGCTGCGGCCGGACCGCGCACGGCTGCACGCCCTGGCCGAGGACCCGGGCGAGCGCACCAACCTTGCCGTCGGCCGCGAGCTGGGGCCGGTCGGTCGGGACCTGCTCGACCAGCTCCAGACCCGCCTGGCCCGCCCCCTGAAGGCCGCGCCATGAAGCCAGCGCATGCGCAGCGTCCCGCGAAGCCGCTGCTCATCGTCGGTTGGGACGGCGCGACCCCCGAGCTCGTCGAGCCCTGGATGGCCGACGGCACGCTGCCGAACCTCGCCGCCCTGGCGAAGCGCGGCGCCTGGGGGCCCCTGCGCTCGCTCGTCCACCCGCTCTCGCCCGCCGCCTGGACTTCGGCTTTCACGGGGCTGAACCCCGGCCGGCACGGGGTCTGGGACTTCGGGCACCGCGCCGACGGGACCTACCGCATCGATCCCACGGACGGCTCCCGTCGACGTGGCGCAGCTCTCTGGGAGCTGGCGACTCTGGGCGGCCTGAAGTCCCTCGTGCTCGGCGTGCCCATGGCGCACCCGACCCCCGAGATCCCAGGCCTCACCTTCGTGCCCGGCCTCGGCGGTTCCGAGTTGGAAGGCGCCACCTGGCCCCGCTCGCTCGCGGCCCAGATCCACGCCGAGGTGCCGGACTACCCCCTCGACGCCAACGCCTACGAGCACGCCGACCCCGCCGACTTCCTGCGCGCCTGCGAGTCCATGGTCGACGCCCGCACCCGCGTCGCTGAGTCCCTCATCCGGCGCGACCAGCCCGACCTGGCTTTCGTCGTCTACGTCGCCACGGACCGCGTGCAGCACGCCTTCTGGGGCCAGGCCGCGCACCCCGACTCACCCGGCCACCGCGGCGCCTGGCGCTTCGCGGACGCCATCAAGGACTGCTACCGCCAGCTCGACGCCGCCCTGGGCCGCCTGGTGGAGGCCGCGGGCCCCGAAGCGACCGTGCTGGTCGTGTCCGACCACGGCTTCGGGGACCTCGAGGGCGACCTCTACCTGAACTCGGTTCTGGAGGACGCGGGCCTGCTGAGCATCGACCGGGGGCCCAGGTCACGCCTCGGCCGCCTGCTCGCCCCGCTGCTGGACCGTGTGCCGCCGGTCCTGCGCCGCGCGACCGAGGCCGAGGCCCCCACCTTCGGCTCCATCCAGTGGACGCAGACGCGCGCCTACTCGCGCGGGCTCTTCGGCAACGTCTGGCTGAACCTGCGCGGCCGGGAGCCCCAGGGGATCGTGGAGCCCGGCCCCGAAGCCGAGGCGCTGCTGGAGCAGATCACCGACGCCATGCTCGCGCTGCGCCAGCCCGACGGCCGCGCCCCGCTCGTCGACGCGGTCTTCCGCGGGCGGGACCTCTACTGGGGTCCCTTGGCTGAGCGCGCGCCGGACCTCGTGATCGTGCCGCGCGACTACCGCTGGATGACGCGGTCGGGGCGCGAGATCGGGCCGCGTGGCCAGCTCTTCGACGAGGCGGCCGTGCGCCACACCGGCAACCACCGCATGAACGGCGTCTTCGTGGGCGGCGGGCCGGGGATCGAGCAGGGCGCGCGCCCGGATCTGCTCCGCCTGCTGGACCTCACGCCGACGGCCCTCGCGCTGTTGGGCATGGAGGTGCCGCGGCCGCTCGATGGCGTGCCGATGTCGGTGCTGTCGTGCGATGTGGGCTGGACGGACGAGCTGCCGGCGGGGCCGGATCCCGAAGAGGCGGGGGACCCCGAGGCCCTCGAGACCCGCTTCCGCGAGCTGGGCTACCTGGTCTGAGCGCCCTCGTAGCTCGCGGCGCCGAAGCCGAGCATCGGCAGGCCGATCCAGGGCAGGAAGGCCACCAGCAGCCCGAATTCCGCGCTCTTGCCGAAGGAGCGCGCGAGGTCCACGCACACGACGACCAGCGCGATCGCGCCGACGAGCGGGATCAGGAGCAGCAGCAGCCACCAGCTGGGCCGGCCTGCGATCTTCAGCAGCACCAGGCCGTTGTAGATCGGCACGAGCGAGGCCCAGCCCGGTCGGCCCGCCTTGCCGAACACGCGCCAGGTTCCGGCGAGCACGGACAGGGTCAGGGCGATCCAGGTCACCGCCAGCGCGGCGAGGGCCCAGGTGGGGAGGTCGTCGAGCACCCTAGGGGACGAGGGTCAGCGGCCCCTGGCCGTTCTCGTTGAACACGCCGTTGACGGCGTCGAAGTCCACGCAGGACGTCGAGGGGCCGGTCGGGCACGCGAAGCACGTGAAGGCGAAGCAGGCCGTCGGGAAGGCGCTGAAGTCGAGGATGCCCGCGACGCGCGCGTTGACGATCTGGCTGGCGTCGTCGGTGAAGTCGCCGGTCAGCGTGGTCTCGAACATCGTGAAGTCGCCGAGCAGCGTGGGCAGGAAGATCTCGGCGGGGCCCGCCGCGAACTCCGGCGGGTTGCTGTAGTCGCCCGGGGTCGTGTCCGTGAGGTCCATCGTCGCGAACTCGAGGTCCTGCAGGCAGGTCAGCGGGTCGCCGATGCCGGCCAGCATGTCGATCGTGCCGCCGGGCAGGTCCACGGCCGTCGGGTTGACCAGCAGCGGGAAGTCGTTGAGCGAGACGTTCAGCGCCGCGAGCACGGGGCCCATGTTGGACGGCGTGTTGATGGTGACCGTGTCCCAGTCCAGGCAGTAGGTGCTGTCGACCATGTCGTTGCTGGGGCCGGCGGCCGAGTCGTCGTCGTCGCCGTTGGCAGCGCTGTCGTCGTCGTCCGCTGCGTCGTCGTCGTCGGCGGCGGAGTCGTCGTCGTCGGCTGCGTCGTCGTCGTCGGCCGAGTCGTCGTCGTCCGAGCCGCCGTTGGCGCTGTCGTCGTCGTCTGCGGAGTCGTCGTCGTCCGCGGAGTCGTCGTCGTCCGCGGAGTCGTCGTCGTCCGCGGAGTCGTCGTCGTTCGCTGCGGAGTCGTCGTCGTCGCCCGTCACGTCGTCGTCATCGGAGCTGTCGTCGTCGTCCGCTTCGTCCGGGCAACCGGAGAGCGCGAGCGGGAGCAGCAGCAGGCAGAAGAGCAGCAGGGTGTGGCGCATCAAGCACTCCAGGTGGTCAGGGCCGTGCAGAATCCGAACTCGATCGGCGTCCGCAGCAAGGGCGGCGCGGTCAATACCACGCTGTGACGTGACAAGCCCGACCCTGCTAGCAACGGTAAGACCCGGATCGCCGATGTCCTCGGGTCGTGTGCTGCCCGCGATCGCGGAAGCCAGCGGCTAAAGTCCGCATCTCCATGAAGGTCCTCCTCACCAACCCACCCTGGCTCCGGCCGGGCTGGTACGGCGTCCGCGCCGGCTCCCGCTGGCCCCACATGGAGCGGGCGGAGTCGCCCTACAGCCCCTTCCCCTTCCTGCTCGGCTACGCCGCGGCGGTGTTGGAGCAGGACGGCGTCGAGGTGGAGGTCATCGACGCCTGCGCCGAGCGCATCGGCCGCGAGGCCTTCCTGGAGCGGGTCGAGGCGGCGAACCCCGACGTGGTGATGGCGGAGATCAGCACGCCCTCCTTCCACGGGGACATGCGCACGCTGCAGGGCGTGCGGGACCTGGGCTTCGATGGGCCGATCCTCGTCGGCGGGCTGCACAAGCCGCTGTACGGCTCCTCCTTCCTCGACTCCGATCTGCCCGTCGACGGCACGCTGGTCGGCGAATACGAGATGACGCTGCGCGACTTCATGCGCGCCGGCGCTGATCCGAAAGAGCCGATCCCCGGCCTGCTCTGGCGGGGTCGGGACGGCGTGCTCGATGGCGGACGCAAGGCCAGCCAGGAGGGCCTCGACGCCTTCCCCTGGCCGGCGCGGCACCTCTTCAAGATGGACGCGTACCACGACCTGCCCGGAGGCATCCCCGCCCCCTCGGTGCAGCTCTGGGCCAGCCGCGGTTGCTCCTTCACCTGCAGCTTCTGCGCGTGGCCGCAGATCCTCTACGGCGACAACGCCTACCGGGTGCGTGACGCAGGCGCGGTGGCCGACGAGGTGCTGGCGCTCGCCGAGCAGGGCTACAAGTCCATCTACTTCGACGACGACACCTTCAACCTCGGCAAGCGGCGCACGGCGGCCATCGCGACGGCCTTCCGCGAGCGCGGCGTGAACGTGCCCTGGGCCTTCATGGGCCGGGCGGACACCTGCGACCCCGCGCAGTACGAGGCCCTGGTGGAGACCGGGCTGCAGGCGGTGAAGTACGGGGTCGAGAGCGCGGACACGGCGCGGCTGAAGCAGATCGGCAAGAACCTCGACGTGCAGCGCGTGCGCGACTCGATCCGGGTCGTGAAGTCGCTGGGCGTGAAGGTGCACCTGACCTTCATGTTCGGGCTGCCGGGCGAGACGCTGGACACCATGCAGCGCACGCTCGAGCTGGCCTACGAGCTCGACCCGGACTCGGCGCAGTTCACCGTCGCGACGCCCTTCCCGGGCTCCCGGCTCTACGAGGAGCTGCGCGAGTCGGGGCGGCTGGACGGCCTGGAATTCGAGGACCTGGACGGCTACCGGACCGGTGTGGTCAGCACCGACGCGCTGGAGGCGGAGCAGATCATCTCCTTCGTGCACGGCGTGCACCGGCGCTGGGAGACCCGCGACCGCCCGGCTGGCGTCGCGCCCGTCATCCCCGTCAGCGAGGTGGGCGGCTCCGGCGTGTCCGTGGGGCTCCTGGCCCGGCGTGGGGAGGCGGCCTGGTTGAAGGACGCGCTGCGGGCCGTCGCCGAGCAGGAGGGGCCCTCGCGGGAGATCGTCGTGGCGGCCGAAGCCGGCGACCCCGAGCTGGAGCTCGCCGCGGCCGAGGTCTGCGACTGGGCGACCTTCGTGGACGTGGCCGAGGGACCGCTCGCCAACGCGGTCGCGCCGCGCTGCGCGGGTCGCTGGATCGGGCTGCTCGAATCGCCCGCGGTGCCAGCTGATGGCTGGCTGGAGGCGGCCATCGCGGCCACGAAGCAGCACCCCGAGGCCGGCGCCATCGCCTTGCCCGCGAGCGACGGCACGCTGGGTCGCAGCCTCTCGCGGTCCGGGCGAGCGGGCGAGGGCGTGCTCGCGCCCTTTGCGGCTTCGTCGTCGGGAGGCCTCTTCTCGCGCGCCCTGCTGGAGGACCTCGGGGGCTTCGACCCGTCGTTGCCCCCCGACCTCGCCGACCTCGAGCTGGCGTTGCGCGGCGTGCTGATGGGCTACCGCACCGTCGCCGCCGAGGCGCCGCCCCTCGCTCGGTTGACGGAGTCCCCCGACGCCCGCGCCTGGGCCCGAGGCCGCGTGCGTCTGCTGCTCAAGGCGCTGCCGCGCGAGCTCTGGAAGCAGGAAGCCCCGGCCATCGCCCTGCAGACCCTCCTCGACATCGTCCGCCTCGGCCCCTCCGCCGCGCTCGGCACCGTGGACGGCCTGCGCGAAGCCCAGGCCACCCTCCAGGAGCGCCGACGGGCCCTCGGGCGCCGCCGCGTCGGCCCCGGCTTCGTCGCCGCGGCC
>JAJDAI010000315.1 GCA_029261955.1 Deltaproteobacteria bacterium
ATGCTCCTGGGGCTGTTGCTGGAGCGCTGGACGGCGCGCGAGGGCGGGCGCCCTCCCCTGCTGCGCACGACGCGGGTGGTCGCAGGGCTCGCGGCGGCGGGCGCGGGCGGCTCGCTCCTGGCTGCGTGGCTGTCGCTGAGCTCGGAGTCCTTCGGGGCCGCGAACCTGGCGATGGGGGAGCTGGCGCTGGACCCCGGGCTCGTCGGGCTCTTCGGCGAGCGCGTCGCGGGGGCCTTCGGGGCGGCAGGCGAGCAGCTGGGCGTGCTGAGTCCGGGGCGCCTGATCTGGTACCCCGTCGCGCTGATCTTCGCCGTCTTCAGCCCGCTCTACCTCGGGGCCCTCGTGCCGGGTCTGCTCACCTGGCTGCGCGGCGAGCGCCGGGGCCTGCGCCTGCTCGGCGTGACGGCCGGGGCCCACCTGACCGTCCTGCTTCTGCTCGTCCTGCGCCCCGACGAGCGCTTCCTGCTGACGCTCGCGCCGGCGATCGTGGTCTGCGCCGCCATCGGCTTCGACATGGTCCCCAAGAACCTCGGCGTGGTCGCGTTCCTCGCCCTGGTCGTCGCCTTCGAGTTCCACGTGCCGGCCGAGACGCCCTGGCGCGCGCACCAGCTGCTGGCTCCCACGGGTGAGGCCCAGCCCGGCCTGGTGGCCACCGGCCCCTTCCTGGCGGACTCCTTCGAGCAGCGCGGCTGGGCCCGCCGATCGCACCTGCGGGACGACCGGAGCGCCCTGCGCGAGGAGCTGTGGGCGGCCCTGGCGATCTGCGACGCTTCGATGCTCGCGGTGCGCGGCTCCGTGGACGAGCGCGGCGACGCCTGGTGGCTGCGCTACCGCTCCGGCCTCGCCGAGCTGGAGGGCGGCCGCGAGGTCCTGTCCCTGAACGCCGGACGCATCGGCAGCTTCTGGTTCTGGTGGCCGAACCCCGACTCGATCCGCAACGACCAGACGATGGAGAACGCAGGCTTCTCCTGGGATCTGCTGCCCCCGGGGGACGTGGGCTGGGAGGCGCTGCCCCGCCTGGGCATCGAGCGCCGCGCCTTGAATCGCTACGAGCCGACCCTCGGCCTCGGCGTCCCGCCTCTGGACCCCGACGACCCCCTCTCCGCGCCCGGTTGGCACGAACTGCGGCGCTTCGAGCAGCCCGGGGAGCCCCTCGCGCTCTACGGCCTGCCCGGCGCCTGCCCGGCTGGAGCCCCATGACCCCCTCGATCCCCCTGCTGCACGCCGCTCGAAGCGGCAAGGTCGTCGCCTTCGTGGGCGCCGGCGTCTCGGCCGCCCCGCCGACCTCGCTGCCCGGCTGGTACCCGCTCAACCACCGCATCGCGACGGCGCTGCAGACCCGGCTGGAGGCTGCCCTGGATCGACCGGGGTGGCTGGACACCGTCGTCGCGTCCGTCGATGCGGAGCGAAGCCGCGGCGGCTTTCCGCCCGAGTACCAGGCCCAGCTGCTGGAGGAGGCCTGCGGGCCGCGCTACTTCCAGGCGCTCCAGGCCCTGGATGTGGACGTGCGCAACGCCGGACACGAGGCCGTCGCCGACCTCGCGGCGGCCGGCGCGCTGCGGGCGATCGTGACGACGAACTTCGACCGCCTCATCGAGCACGCGCTGACGGCGCGGGGGCTGCCCTTCACCGTCGCGCGAGACGAACGGGAGTTCGCGGCCCTGGCAGCCGACGGCGCTCCCCTCCCCCTCATCAAGATCCACGGCTGCGTCACGGACGCCCTGTCGATGGTCGACACGCTCAAGCAGCGCAAGCTCGGTCGCTCCGCGCAGCTTCAGCGCTGCCTCGACGGCCTGGTGGGCTCCCGTTGGCTGTTCCTGGGCTTCTCGGGGGCGGACCTGGAGGGCGACCCAAGCTACCTGGGCCTGGTGCCCGGAGCCCCTCAGAGCGCCGGCGCCACCTGGGTCGCCTGGCCCGGGAGCCCCGAGCTGGGGGCCGGCGCGCAGGTCCTCATGGACGCGCACGGTGAATCCGGGGAGGTCGTGATCGAGGAGGTGCCCGCGGTGGGGAGCGCGCTCTGCGAGGCCCTCGGGGCGGATTCGGCCCAAGCCATCGCCCACGAAGGCCCGGACAGCGCAGAGCAATTCCAGGGCGCGCTGACACGTTGGGCCGACGCCCTGCCCGTGGCCGACGCCGCGCTGTGCATGGCGGCCATCCTCGAAGCCGCGCAGGAGACCGAGGCCGCCTTCCGGGTGCTCGATCGGGTGGTGCGCAGGGACCGCGAGGGGATCGAGGGGACCGAGGGCTTCGCGGCGGCGGAGCTGGCCTACGGTCGCCTCGGCGCAGCCTGGGGGCGGGCGGTGTCGGTGCCGGACCTGGCCGGCGCGGAGAGCAACATCTCGGTCGAGACGGCGCAGAGCCTCTACCGACTCCAAGGCACAGATCAGGGCTACGCCGCCTTCGGTTGGGCGGCCTGCCTGCAGCTCTGGCTCAACGAGGGGCAGCGGGCCACGGCGATGGCCGGCGCGATCCTCAAGAGCCTGGTCGACACGACGCGCGGGGGCCTCACGCCCTCCAGCGACGAGGAGGCTGTGGACGCCTGGCTCTCCGCCGCGCAGGTGCTCTTCGTCAACACCCACCAGCAGACGCTGCTCGCGGTCCTGGGCACGGCGGGCGAGGCCTTGAATCGGGCGAGGCGTTGTGGGGACGTGGTGCGCGCCGCCCGGGTGGCGTCCCTGAAGCTGCTGGCGCTGTCGCTCGACCCCCGCGACCTGTCGGCCGAGGCTGCGAAACACGCCCCCGAGTTCGCCGAGGCGGAGCGGGTGGGTGATGCGTTCGCCCTGGGGATGCAGCAGCTCGCGCTGGGCCGGTGGATGGTGGGGGCCGGGGGGCTTGCGCTCGCGGCCGACGCCGAGACCGGCTCCATCCCGCGCCGAGCCCTCGTCCACCTGCACGCCGCCATGGCGCACTTCAAGGGCCAGGGCCTGGACCCCTGGGCGACCCTCTGCTTGCTGCAGTGCGCGAAAGCCGAGGCGGATCTGGGGCGCTTCGACGTCTCCGATCGCTGCGTGGACGACGCTCGCGCGACCCTGCTCCGCTTCCCGGTGCTCGCGTCCCACACCCTGGAGGTGCAGGCGCAGATCCGTCGGATGAAGGGGGACGAAGAGGGCACCCGCGCGGCCCTGCGCGCCGCCCTCTTGGCGGCGGAGTACAGCGGGCTCAGCGCGCGGTTGGAGATGCTGAAGGCGAGCTGGCTGGAGTAGGCGCCCTCACCTCCGCTCAGCAGCAGTCGGTCCCGCAGACCTCGATGGTCGCGTCGTAGTCCTGGCCCTTGCTGTCCCGGGGATCGCGCGTTGCGACGCCAGGGGCCGAGGAGCTCCGCGCGGGCGGCGAGCAGTCGAAGGGCTTCGCGTCCTCGAGGGCGATGGGCTCGAGCGGCTCCACGTAGACGAAGGACTCGGCGTAGGGGCCCGACTTGAGCAGGTTGAAGGTCTTGTCGCAGACGGCCACGCGGGCGCCGCGGGGGTAGGTGTGGCCGTCGTCGTCGAGGCAGCTCTTGAAGGGGCCCTTGTAGATGACCGCCTGGTTGCGCTCCCAGCAGGCGCCCTGCTTGCCCTTCCAGGCCTGCACGGTGACGGAGCGGAACTCGATGCCCTGCACCGTCTGCCAGGGCTCGTCCTGGAAGACCGAGATCTCGACGCCGTGGAAGCCGGCATCCTCGAAGGCAGCCAGGAACTCGTCCTCGCGCATCGCCCCGGAGATGCAGCCCGACCACAGGTGCGGGTCGTCAGCCATGTGCGCGGGCACGGTCTCGTCGCTGACGATGTCCGAGATGGCGGCGCGGCCGCCCTTCTTGAGCACCCGGAAGATCTCCGCAAAGAGCTGCCTGCGGTCCTCGGCGCCGACCAGGTTCAGCACGCAGTTGGAGACCACCACGTCGACGGAGCCGTCGGGGATCATCGGCGCGGCGTCGAACTTGCTCTTGAAGGCGTCGAGCTCGGCGAGCCCTTCCACGGTGGTGATCGGGTTCTGGCTGAGCCAGCCCTCCACCTGCTCCAGATCGACCCGCAGGTCCTGGATCTTGCCCTTGTGGAAGCTGACGTTGTTCCAGCCGACGCGCTCGGACACCGTGTCGCGGTGCCGACGCGCCAGGTCGAGCATGTCGTCGGTCATGTCGACGCCGATGACGCGCCCCTCGGGGCCCACGATCTGGCTGGCGATGTAGCAGATCTTGCCGCCGCCGCTGCCCAGGTCCAGCACGACGTCGCCTTCGCGCACGTACTTGCTGGGGTCACCGCAGCCGTAGTCCCGCTCGAGGATCTCCTCGGGCAGCACGGTCAGGAACTGCGGGTCGTAGTCGATGGGGCAGCACAGCGCCGGCTCGGCCTCGTGGCTGGCGGCGGCGTAGCGGTCCTTGACCGCTCCCTCGACGTGAAGACTCGGCTTCGCCTTGTCGGCGTCCAACGTGATCGTGCTCATGGCTCTCTCTCCGGACGGGGCACTACTGCTTGAGCAGGCGGCCAACCTCGTCCTGGACGGCTGCGGTCAGGTCGTCGTTACGCGCGGTCGGCGTGTTCGCGATGCCGGGGGCGCCGTAGACGACACCGCAAGCACCCTCGCTGCGGCCACCACCCCAGGCGTCCGCCGCGGGAGCGGGGCCGGCGGGGGTCCAGGCGGTGGGGTCGGCGGGAGGGGCCGGATCGATCGCGGCCTCGATGACGGCGTCGAGCCCGGCCTTCGCGGCGGCCGCACCCAGCAACTTGCTGGCTTTGCGCCGCTTCCCGAGCAGCAGGGGCACCACGTCCGCGGGCAGCGCCTGCACGCCACCGTGGGGCAGCGCGAGGCACAGGATGCGCGCCATGTGCTCGACCAGCTCCATGCGGAGCATCGCCAGCTCCAGCGTGGGACCGACCGTGATCACGCCGTGTCGGCAGAGCAGCAGCGCGTCGTGGTCGCCGATGAGCTCGCGGATGGGCGCGGCTCCCTCGTCCCCAAAGGGCAGGGCGAAGCGGGTGATCGGCACGCTCGCGCCGATGGACACGACCGCCTCGGCCAGGAAGACCTCGATGGGCTTGCCGGCGCAGGCCAGGGCCGTCGCGTAGGGCGGGTGGGCGTGCACGCAGGCCATGACGTCGGGGCGCTCGGCGTAGGCACCGAGGTGCAGCGCGAACTCCGACGGCGGGCGCGCGTCGCCTTCGACCGGCTTGCCCGCGTCGTCGGTGACCGCGAGGCCACCTTCGGCCGCGTCCGCCTTGGAGATGGCGGTCGGCGTGACGAGGAAGCGGCCGTTCGGCAGCCGGGCCGAGACGTTGCCGTCGTGGTTCGCCACCCAGCCCCGCGCGTGCAGGGCGTGGGACACGGCGACGATCTGTCGAGAGAGGTCAGCGCGCACGGTGGCGGAAGGTAGCACGGAAAGAGTGGTCCAAATGGCCGCGTGAAGGCACCTATAGTGACGAGAGGAGTCCCCTCATGCGCGCACTGCTGATCGTGCTCTCGTTGTTGCTGAGCACCCCCGCCTTCTCCGCCCCCACCGCGGACGACCCCACGGTTCTGCCCACCCCCTCCCAGGATCCCGTTCCGCGAGCCGACAGCGGCCGCAAGGCCAACCTGCTGAGCGACACCACGGCCAACTGGTTCCACGTCGGCGGCGGCGCCGGCATCTCGGGCCTCGAGCCCTCGGACCTCGCCGGACGCTTCATCGCCGGCGCGGGCGCCTACACCATCGGCATCTACGTCTCCGGCGAGCTGGAGATGACCTTCACGAAGCAGTTCCCCATCGCCATCACGGGCGCGGGGGCCTTCGGCGTGCACATCCCCATCCCGGTCGTGCACCCGATGATCGGCATCCGCGGCGGCGGCGGCACGGTGCGAATCGGCGAGGAGATGAGGCCCGAGGGCTTCGTCGGCGGCCAGGTCGGCATCATCATCCGCAAGTTCGACGGACGGGTCGGCGTGCGCATCAACGTGGACGCCGACGCGGTCTTCGCGGGCCGCGAGGAGCTGTTCATCTTCCCGCAGCTCATGGGCACCGTCGCCTTCGTGTTCTGATGGACCTGGAGGCGGAGCTCGAGCTGGCCGTGATGGACGCGCTGGACGGCCGCCCGGCCACCCCGGGCGTGCTCAAGACGGTGCGCCGGGTCGTCGAGGCCCGGCTGCGGCCGCGCTTTGGGCGGGACCTGCGGGCCATCGGGGTGCGCACGGACGGGGAGACCGTCTTCGTCGATCTGGAGATCGCGGAGGGGCCGCGGGTGCGTTCGGTGCGGGTGAGGATCGGCTGAGCTCAGATCACGACGGGACAGGACACCGGCGCCTGGCTGGTGAGCCCCAGCGTGATCTCCGGCGGTGCGGCGCGCCCGTGGCTCCACTTCCCCCCGCGAGTCACGTCCTCCAAGCGCAGCATGCGCTCCCCCAGGTCCAGGTCCCGCGCGTCGGTGCTCACCTCGTGCTCGGAGAAGATGCCCCGGACCCGCACCTGGAGCGCGAGGTCCACGCGGCCGGCCCAGATGCAGACGGCGTCCTCGGGGCAGCGGCTGTCCTGCAGGTCCTCGATCAGGACTGCGATGCGCCCGGCGTCGAAGGTCACCTTGTCGCCGACGGTCAGGCCCGAGAGGCCCTGGCTCCACTGGGGCGTCGTGCACTCGAGGGCGGCCTCGGGCACGTCCGTCCAGGGCGCGCTGCCCTCGAGGAAGGTGGACTCCGCGGGCGCGCAGCCGGCGGCGAGGACGAGCAGGACGAGGGTGGCGAGGCGGGGCATGGCGAGCTCCTGGCTGGGGTGCCTCTCAGGACTGCAGGACGCGGGCCAGCGCCGCTCTGGGGCAGGAGGTGGGGGACTGCTCGCTGATCGGGACCCCGGGATGAGGGGCTGGGTCGCGGCCTGGTGCCGTCCGCGGACGTCCGATCGGACGGGCCGGGGCCGGCGCTCAGTGACGCAGGATCGGGTCGCAGCGGTGCCAGACGGAGGCCGGCTCGCCGTCGGCGCCGACGGTCGGCTCTCCGAAGAAGAAGACGCCGTCGATCCGCTGCTCATCGCGTCGCCACTCGAGGTTGAACCGCTCGGGGCAGGGCCAATCGGCGAAGGGGCTGGCTTCGCAGGAGTCGGGCTCGGGGAGGAGCTCGAGGTCCCGCACGCCCCCGTCCCCCAGCAGCCGGGCGTCAAAGTCCGCGTGCAGGGCGAACTGCCAGGGTTCGTCCTCGAAGGCGTCACGCCAGACCAGGGTCAGCTCGCCGCGCCAGGTGTCCCGCGTGAGCACCTCGAACCACAGGCTGGTCTCCAGGCTGATCCCCTGCCGGCACGGGGTTTCGCCGAACCAGTCACCGTGGAGGTCGTCTTCGGCGGGCTCGCAGCCGCTGGCCGCGATGCACAGCGCGAGCGCGGCCGCGAAGAGGGGGGAGGAGAGCCCGGTCACAGCCCGGACTCCCGCTCGAGCTCCAGGGAGCAGTCGAACCAGCCGTAGTAGTCCTCGAACGAGGCCGGCAGGAGCATGCGGCCTTCGATCGTATTCAGCTCGGCGTCCCAGACCAGGCCGCCGTCCAGCGGGCACGGCCAGTCCGTGAGGCGGTAGGGACCGATGCACTCGCTGTAGACGGCGGAGAGCTCGGAGGGCTCGTCTTGGGCGACGCGGAGCTCCAGGTCGGTGTTGAGCCTCCAGCGGTCCTCGGGGTCGTCGGGCTCCTCCCAGCGGATCTGCGCGTCGCCGCGGGCGAGGTCCGCGTCCACCTCGTCGACGTCGAAGTGCACGGTGACCAGCGACCGGCTCGGTGGGCAGTCCGCGTCGCCGCTCCACTCCCCCTCCGGCGTGCTCGTGGCGGCGCAGCCCGAGGCCGCGAAGACGAGGAGCGCGACGCACGAGAAGAACGACCTGATCGAGTGACCCTGCATCGCCGCTGCCCCCCCATGAGCGTTGCCGGCTCCAGTCTAGCGGACGAGCCGGGGGGCCCAGGCGGGGGCGAAAGCGCCTGCGCCGCCCCAGCGGGACATCACGTAATCTGCTCGCTCCGTGCCCTTCGACTTCGCCCTCGGCTTCATCCTGCTCGGGCTCGCTGCCTTGACCGGCGGCCTGCGTGTCTACGGCCGGCACGATCTGCTCGGCTGGCTGCCCGCGATGAAGGAGAGCATGGGGGAGCGGCTCGGCGACGCGATGCACTTCGTCGTCTACACCGTGTGCCCGGCGCTGCTGGGGCTGTCCTTCATCGTGGTGGCGTGGACCCAGAGCCACTGATGCACACGCGGCTGGCACACTGGCGCCGGAGGTCTTGATGCGGTCCATTGCCCTGATGCTGGTTCTGATGTTCGTGGGCGCGCTCGGGGGCTGCCCGGATCCCGACGAGGGGGGCGAGCTGGCGGACGACGACGACGCGACAGCG
>JAJDAI010000316.1 GCA_029261955.1 Deltaproteobacteria bacterium
GAGGCACAGGGCCAGGATGGTGGCGATGGGGAGTGCCAGCTTCTTCATCTGCTGTTCCAGGGGAGCGGCGCCGTGGGGCGGCCTGAGGCTCTAGTAGGGGAGCGGTCGGCCCACGTTGTCGGTGCGGTCGTGCTGCGGCAGGTAGTAGATGTCGATCGTGTCTTCGTAGTTGGGGATCTCGTCCCCGCTGAACGCGATGGCGCGCTGGGACGGCACGTAGCGCCAGCCCCCCAGCGTCCCGTCTTCGTCGTCGATGTTCGGCACCACGTGGTCGTCGTTCTTGATGACCGTGATGGTGCTGGGGTCCGGCACCGCCGTGAGCACCCAGCCGCGGCTGAGGTTGCTGATCAGCGCGCCGATGTCCGTCAGGGCCTGCTGGAACTCCGCGAGCTCGCAGGTCGGGTCCTCTTCGGTGCGGGTCTCGATCGGCGTGAACAGGCCCTGCGTCATGCACGCGGCCTGCTGGTAGAAGTCGATCGAGCAGATGCTGTTGCCGAAGGGGTTGCAGGCGCCCGGCAGCGTGATCTCGGTGCCGTCGCACCAGGCCGTCGGGGTGCCGATGTCCTGGTAGGTCGGGCCGATGTTCGCGAAGACGACCAGGCGGTCCATCGCGTCGAAGAAGTCGAGCCACCAGCTGAGCTGGCAGTCGCAGCCACCGAACAGCGGGTCCTGGTTGTGCTCGAGCTCGCACTGGCTGACCCAGTCGGGCGGGGGGAGCTGCTCGTTGCGGTGCGTGTCGTCGCCCTCGTCGGAGACGACGATGACCACGGTGGCCGCGTCCTCGCGGAAGAAGGGCTCGCGGTCGTCGCCCTCACCCACCCAGTTGCACTGGCGATCCGAGGCGGGCACGGCGCTGCACACCAGCTTGACCGGGTCGTCGTCGGGGCGGCTCGCGAGGTTCACCCAGAAGCTGTCGGGCTGCCCCTTGCACAGGGCCAGGGCCACGGCGTTCAGGCCGCGCTCGTCGCCCGAGCCGGCCACGCCGACGTCCACCAGGTCGGTGAAGTCGTCGACCGGATCCTCGGAGCGCGGCGTGATGACGGCGGGCGAGTGGCCGGGGCCGCAGGTCACCGTCTCGCCGACGGGGGAGAGGCTGCGCAGGTTGCCGTAGTCGCCGTTGGTCGAGCTGCCCGGCACCGTGTCGCGGAACAGGTCCGTCGTGATGACGCCCATCCGGTAGTTGAGGAAGCGCTCCTGGTTCTGCAGGAACTCGGCCCAGGCGACGGTGCCGTCGCTGAGGTCGTCGTAGTCGAGTTCGGTGCCGTCTTCGTCGCCGATGTTGGCGAACTGGTTGATGAAGGACGCGAAGTTGTCGCGGACCTCCTCTTGGACCCGGGCCATCGATTGCGAGTTGTCGACCACCCACAGGATGTCGACGTCGCTGTTGAACGACGACTGAGCGAAGCGGTCGTGGAGCGTGAGATCGTAGGGGTTGCAGGACCCCAGGATCATCAGCAGCGGACCGAGGATTGCGGCGCGGCGCATGGATCGTCCTTGTCAAACGTGGCGGGCTTCGCCGCCTTGAGCGTGCGGATTCTAGGGAAGGGCCCCCCAGCACCGCAACAGCAGCGGCCCAGGGCCGCGATTTCTCACGTGCGCGTGCGCAGCATCAAGCTCAGAACGCAGACGGCCGGGGGAGGCCCCGGCCGCGCGCGTCAAACGCCCTCGCAGGCGCTCAGTCTTCGACCTTGCGCAGCAGCAGCTGCACGGTCTGGAACATGTGGGTCACCGTGTTGCTGATGTATTTGCCCGTCTTCTGGTGGTACTTCAGCAGGTCGCTCCACATCGAGTTGATCTGGACCTTCAGGGTGGCGAAGTCGTCGTCGGCGACGAGCTGGGCCAGCAGCGCGATCGGCGGGGGCGTGTCGCCCTCGTCGTAGGCCGTCTGGATCTTCGCCAGCGCCTCCGCGATGCCGGTGCGCACCTCGTCCGGGACGCCGTCGTCCTCTTCGAGCTCGTGGACTTCGTCCGCGGCGGCCGCCGGCAGCTCATCGGCCGGGACCGTCTCGACATCCGAGGCAGGGGGGCCCTCCGCCTCGTCGTCGGGTTCGTCCTCGTCGTCGTCGTCGTCGTCGTCGTCGTCCTCGTCCGGGACCTCGATGTCGTGCTCGGCGAGCAGCTCCTCGCCGTTCGGCATCATCGTGGCGAACTCGGACAGGCTGAAGCCGCCCTTGAGCTTGTGGGGGCCGAGCTCGTTGTCGCTCTGCACCGCCATCGCGGAGCCCTTCACGTTGGCGCCGATGTCGACCTCGGGCGCGACCAGCACGGTGGCCTCGATCCTCGAACCCTGCACCGAGATGGACTCCGACGCCTTCACGACGGTGGCCTTGAGGGTGCCGCTCGAGAACTCGACGCGCGCCGCTTCGATGGAGTCCACCGTCACCTTGCCCGAGATGTTCACGGTGCCCTGGGGCGCGGAGATCGAGCTGAGCGAGACGGCCGTCGGGGGCGAGAGCGTCACGCTCCCCGAGTCGGAGGCGAGCCGCCGCAAGGTCTGTGCGGGTGCGCCTTCGATGACGATGTCGCCAGCGTTCTCGATGGAGAGGGCGTCGCCGTCAAGGCTCAGCCGGACACCGGCCGGCAAGACGAAAGCACCGGAATCGGACATGAAGTCTCCTGCGTGGGGATCGCCCGCGGTCCTGCGGGGGGACCTCATTGTCGCGACGTGTGCGGGCGGGCGTCAACTCCCGGGGTCACGGGAGTCGCGACCCGGGCGCTGCGGACTCCCAGAGCCCGGGGCACGGGCGGCCAGTGCGCACGCGACCGACAAATGTCGGGACATCGACCGCCGAAGCGCGGCAGGATCCTCCGCTATGAACCCCGCGCTCCGCTTCGCCGCCCTGGCCACGCTCCTCCTCGCGGGCTGCGTGGCCCCGCTCGAGCAGGACCTGGTGGAGGAGCCCGCCGACGATCCCGAGCCCGTCGCCGAGGCCGAGCCGGAGATCGGCTCCTGGATCCCCGAGGGCTACGACCCGAGCGAGGCCGAGCGCCTGATCTTCCTGGGCGACAGCATCACGGCGGGCACGGGATCGACACAGGGCCAGCTGGCCTACCGCTCGCTGCTCGTGGACAACGTCGAGTCGGTCTGGCCGGACTACAGCGGGCGCGATCTCCGCAGCTTGATGCCCGAGCTCGATCGGGTGATCAACGTGTCCCGCGGTGGCTCCACGACCTCCATCGTGGTGCGGGATCAGCTCGATCAGATGGCGGAGGCGGTCGGGCCCCGGGCGAAGGGACCCTCGGCGGCCTTCATCACCATCGGCGGCAACGACATGCAGCTGGCGCTGGCCTCCTTCCTGGCCATCGGCGTGGAGGCGGCCGAGGAGCGGGTCGAGCTGCTGGTGGACAACCTGGACGAGACCATCGACGCCCTGCGCGATCCCGGGCGCTTCCCCGCGGGCACGCACGTGTACCTGTCCAACGTCTACGAGCCGACGGATGGCGAGGGCATGACGGAGGAGTGCTTCGGCGGGATCGATCTCGTCGAGATGCTCGAGGTGCTGGGCGAGGCCAACGACCGCATCCGGGCCCTCGCCCAGGAACGCGGCGTGGCGATGATCGACCTGCGCGAGCACTTCCGGGGACACGGCTTCTACGCGGCGGACCCCGGGGCCGAGGCCTACGACGCGGCCGACCCGACGCAGTGGCTCGGCGACGACTGCATCCACCCCAACGACCGCGGCCACCACGAGGTCCGCCGGCTCTTCTACGCCGTCGCCGAGGGGGAGCCCCTCGACGTTCACTGAGGCGCGAGCGCCTCGCGCCAGGCCTCGACGAAGGCCGCAGCCACGGAATCCGAGCTCGGCGGTGGCTGGACCCGGGCCGTCGCGGCATGCACGGCATCCAGATCGCCGGCCAGCGCGTCCAGCCGCGCCCTCCAGGCCGCGGCGTCACCCGCCGGCTCGACCCAGCCGTCGACGCCGTGTCCCACCAGCTCCGGCAGCCCGCCGCGGTCCGAGACGAGCAGCAGCCTGCCCGCCGCGCGCGCCTCGGCGGCCACCATCGGGGCGTTCTCGTGCCAGCTCGAGGGCAGCGCCACCACGTCCACCGCCGCCATGCGCGCCCCGACCTCGGCCCGGGGGTAGGGCCCGTGGAAGGCGATGCCGCTGTCGTTCGGACCCGAGGCGGGGCCGTGCACCTGGAGCTCCAGGAGGCCCGGCCCGAGGGAGCGGACGGCGCGCAGCAGCAGGTCGAGGCCCTTGGTGGGCACCGCCGTGCCGAAGAAGCCGATGCGCAGCGGCCCCGGGGCACGCTCCCCCTGGGCCCCACGCGAATCCGCCCCGTTGCGCTGCACCTGGACCGGCCGATCGAGCCCGGCCCGGTGGTGCACGTCGGCCACGAACTGCGAGGGCGCGGTGACCAGGGCCGCGGACCGAAGCGCGCCGAGCATCGCGCGCTGTCGTTGATGCCATCGCCCCCGAACCCGGGCGCTCGGATCGCGTCGATCGGAGACCGGCTTCAGGTCCCTTCGGCGAGCCAGCTGAGCCAGCGGGGTGCCGCCGAGGCGCCTCATCACCCCGCGCAGGGGGCCGGCCCCCAGCTGGTCGGCCAGGCAGCGCGTGCAGGCCTCCTCGAGCGGTCCGTCGCAGACCGTGCCGTCCGCCTGGATCATCTGGCCGCGCCCGCAGAGCCACTTGTAGTCGTGCAGGGTCGCGCCGACGGGCAGGCCGAGGCGCTCGGCCAGGCGGAAGGGGGTCACCCCCCAGCCATCGGGGTGCGCGACGTGCACGAGGTCGGGGCCCCAGCCCCCGACGACCCGCTCCAGGGGCGCGGTGAAGCGGTGGTCGGCCCAGGCGTCGCGCGCTGCGCGCCCGTCGGCGTGGCGGTGTCGAAGCCAGCGGACGGTGACTCCCGGCGGTCCCTCGCCCTCGGCGCCGTCCACCAGGGAGAAGGGCGGCAGACCGCCGCCAGGCCGCTCGTCCCGCGCCAGCACGCAGACGGCGTGCCCGGCTCGGCTCAGCGCGGCGGAAAGATCCCAGGCCCAGGTCTCGACCCCGCCGGTGCCGAGCGGAGGGAAGCGGTGCGCCAGAAGGAGGATGCGCAGGCCGCTCATCGCCCGCCCGCCCACTGCCCGAGCAGCTCGGCGAGCCGCTGGGGGCTCGCGGCCACCGCGCGGCGCAGCCCCACCTCGCGCGTGTCCCGACGCAGGCTCCCAGCCAGGGCCCCGGGCAGGGCCAGCAGCGAGGGGACGGAGACCTGCGCGAACTCCCGGCTCACCTGCTGGTGCGCGATGCGGTGGCGCTCGAAGTGCCCCCGGAGGCTCGCGTCGTGGTGGTGCTCGACGAGCGCCGTGGGCACGTAGGCGAGGGCCAGCCCGCTGCGGATCACGGCTGCGGCCCAGGCGAGGTCTTCCCCAAAGGGACGTTCGGGGAAGGGGAGATCCACCATCGCACCGCGCCGCACCATCGAGGCGACGTTGTCGAAGCGACACAGGGCGAGCTGCTCCGCGGGGGAGAGCTCGGCCCAGGCCCGAGACCCGAGCCGGAGCACGACCGCCTCCGAGCCCGGCGGCGTCCAGCGGCGCAGCGTCGCGGCGGTGAGGGGACCCGCGCCCGGCCGGGGCACCTGCCGCGCCGTCGCGCCCACGACGGAGGGATCGCTGAAGGGCTGGGCCAGCTCATCGAGGTAGCGGGCGCCGAGCGGCACCGCGTCCTGGCTGAAGAGGGCCACCAGCGGCGCGCGCGCTTCCCGGACGAGCGCCGCCCGGGTGAGGCCGTGGTTGAAGGTCCCCGCGGGAACGTCCCAGACCCGGAGCGTGGGAAAGCGCGTCGTCGCCTCCTCCACTGCACCGTCGGTGGATCCGGAGTCGGCGATCAGCAGCTCGACGTCGGGCCGATCCACCGCTGCGAGCAGCGTGAGCAGACGCGGCCCGCCGTTCCGCACGGGCACCGCCACCGAGAAGCGCGGGCTCCCGGTCTCCGCATCGCGCCGAAGGACGAGGCTCACAGCAGCGCCTCCTCGTACTCGGCCATCAGCGCGCCCGCCCACCCGTCGATCGTCTGGGGCGGTCGGACCCGCCCCGCGAGCTCCAGCAGCGCGGGCCGG
>JAJDAI010000317.1 GCA_029261955.1 Deltaproteobacteria bacterium
ATCAGCCACTGGGCCTGGAGCAGCTCGAGCACGACCGCGACCTGGCCGGGGCGGGCGGGGTATTTGTGCCCGCACTCGGCCAGCGCCTCCACCGCGGCGTCCAGGGAGTCGCCGTAGCGCCCCTGGTTGCCGTAGAGCACCACCTTCTGGTGATGGACCCGCGCCCGATCCAGGGCGGTGGGCGCGTGCTCCAGGAGCAGGCCGAACAAGCGCTCGGCTTCCTCGTGGGTGCCCGCGAGGTACTCGGCCTCGGCGAGGTCGGCCACCAGCTCGAAGCTCCGGCCCTCGGGGTCAGCCCAGAGCTGTGCCCCCAGGAAGCGGCGGCCCGCGCGGAGGTAGCCCAGGGCGGGACCGAAGGCGGCGGAGAACTTGGCGAGGCGGCCCGCGACGAGGTTGACCCAGGCCAGGGTGCGACGCTCGGCGGGGTCGTCGACCAGGGACTCGGCGGCGTTGGCGTGCTCGGCGATCTCGAACGCGCGGTCGCCCAAGGCCCAAGGGTCGTCGCCGGCGAGCTGGGTGCGCCCGAGGCGCAGGTGAGCGACCGCCTGGGAGTCCGCGTCGAGCAGCTCGTAGGCGGCTTGCTGGACCCGGTCGTGGACGAAGCGGTAGCGGGGATCGAGCTCCGGGTCGTCGGACGCCCCATCGAGCAGCCGGTAGGCGTCGCCGACGGGGGCGACGAGGCCCTCCTGCACCGTCCGCCACAGGGCCTCGGCGGCGTCGGCCAGGGGCACATCGAGGACCGCGCAGAGCGGGCGCAGGTTGAAGCGGCCGCCGATGCAGGCCGCGAACTGCAGGGCCCGGCTGCTGCCTTCGGGCAGGCCCGAGATGCGGTCCGACAGCATCTCGACCACGTTGTCGGTGAGCTCCTGGCCCGCGATCTCGTCGATGTCCCAGGTCCAGGCGCCGTCCTCGATCCGCAGGAGCCCGCCCCGGTCCAAGGCGCCCAGGAACTGGCCCACGAAGAAGGGGTTGCCGGCGGTCTTGGCGTGGACGAGGGTCGCCAGGGGCAGCGCGTGCTCGGCCGTGCAGCAGAGCGCGTCGGCGACCAGCCCGGCGAGGTCGGCGGTCCGCAGCCCCTTCAGGAAGACCTGGGTGACCCGACCGCCGGCGCCCTCGAGCTCGCTGATGGCCAGCGCCAGGGGGTGGTCCGTCGGCACCTCGTTGTCGCGGTAGGCGCCGATGACCAGCAAGCCCTCGATGTCCGGATCGGTGACGAGGTGCTGGAGCAGGGCCAGCGACGCGGGATCGGCCCACTGCAGATCGTCCAGGAACAGGACGAGGGGGTGGGACGGCGTCGCAAGCGCCCGGACGAAGTCGACGAAGACCTCCTGGAAGCGGTTCCGGGCCTCGACCGACCCGAGCTCGCCGAGTTCGGGTTGGGGGCCGATGACGCGTTCCAGGCCGGGGGCGACGCCGAAGATCAGGGCACCCTGATCGCCGACGGCGGCCAGGATCTCCGCCTTCCAGCGGGCCACGGTCTCGGCCGGCTCGGTGAGCACCTGGCGGACGAACTCGGCCAGGGCCTGCGAGAACGCCGAGTAGGGCTGGCCCTGCTGGTTCTGGTCGATCTTGCCGCCGATGAAGGTCCCCCGGGTGCGCGGGATGGACCGCTTGACCTCGTGCACCAGGCGGCTCTTGCCGATGCCCGAGTAGCCGGCCACGAACAGGACCTCGCTCGCCCCGGTGCTCGATCGATCGAAGGCCTCCAGCAGCTGGGCCACCTCGACGTCGCGGCCGTACAGCGCCTGGGGGAGCTGGAAGCGGTCGCTGAGATCCCGCTGCCCCAAGGGGAAGGGAACGATGACCCCCTGGGTCCTGAGCGATGCCCGGCAGGTCTCCAGATCCCGCCCCAGCCCGAACGCGCTCTGGTACCGGTCCAGCGCGCTCTTGGACAGGAGCTTGGCGACGATGTCTGCGAGCTGGGCAGGCACGGCCGGATTCACGCGATCGGCGCGCGCGGGCTCCCGGGCGATGTGGGCGTGCACCAGCGTCATGGGATCGTCGGCCTCGAAGGGCCGACGCCCGCACAACACCTCGAAGAAGGTCACCCCCAGCGAGTACAGGTCGCTTCGGTGATCCACCGGGCGGTTCATGCGGCCGGTCTGCTCCGGAGCCATGTAGGCCAGGGTGCCCTCGAGGCGATCGGGGCTGACCAGCCCGGCGTCCTCGGCCGACAGGCGCGTGCTGACGCCGAAGTCGGTGAGGCGCACCTCGGCGGTGTCGCGGTTGATGATGACGTTGTGGGGTTTGACGTCCTTGTGGACGACGCCGGCCCCGTGGACCCCGCCGAGGGCGGCGGTCACCTTGAGCGCGATGTCCAGGAACTCCTCGACATCCAGGCTCCGGAACGCCGCGTGCTCCGACAGGGTGACGCCGTGCACGTCCTCCAGGACCATGACGAAGGCGTTCTCGTGGGGCTCGAAGGCCAGGGGGGCGATGAGCCCCTCGACCCCCGCCGCCACCAGCTCGGAGCTGAGGGTGTACTCGGACCGGAACGCGGCGAGCTCCCGCGCGCTGGGGTACTCGTTCCGCAGCACCTTGAGCACGACCGGCTGGCCGTCGACCGTGCGCGAGCCCCGGTACACGACGGCCTTGCGACCCTCGTAGATCTGCCGGTCCACGCTGTAGCCGCGCAGTTCGAACACCCCAGCCCCCCAACCACCCGCCGGCAGCGAAAGGGAGAGGGTACCGCCGGAGGCCCCTCAGGGTGACGCGTGGGTGGCAGAGAACCCGATCCGTGCGCCCGGAAGCGGACCCTGCAGGGGGAGACGACGGGGACCTTCGACGGCGCGGACGTGAGCGTCGCGTTCGCGGCGCAATGGGGCATGCCGTGCCCTGAAGCGGCGGGCAGGAAGCAGGGGGGAATCCCGCCCGCAGAGGGGCTGTTCTTCCGAGCGCCCCGTTCACACCGCCGCGGTTGATGCGCTATGACGCGAACATGGCGGATCAAGAGCAGACAGAGGTCGTCGACGCAGAGGTGTTCCCCAGCTTCCCGAAGGGGTCGCTGCGTGGCTTCGAGCGGATCGCCGAGCCGGTGGTCCGCTTCGTCAACCTCACCCGCTGGGCCAAGGCCGTGGTGGAGTTCTTCGTGCTGCCGTTCTCCGGCACGTGGATCCGGTGGGTGGCGCGGCCTCGGCTCAAGGTGTCCGGGATGGACCCCCTGGTGACGCTGGAACCACCGCGAGGGATCATCCTCGTCTCGAACCACCGCAGCTTCTTCGACATGTACGTGGCGACCTCGGTGCTCCGTGGCGCGACGGGGCTGATCAAGAACCAGACCTTCCCGGTGCGATCGACCTTCTTCTACGAGAGCCCGCTGGGGCTCCTCGTCAACATGGCGGTCAGCGGCTTCAGCATGTGGCCTCCCGTCTTCCGAGATGACCGGAAGCGAGGCCTCAACCCGATCTCCACGGCGCAGACCTGCTTCGTCGCGTCCAAGAAGGGCGCGGTGATGGGCTACCACCCGGAGGGAACGCGAGGAAAGGGCCCAGACCCCTACGAGTTCCTCCCGGCGAGGTTGGGCATCGGCGAGATCGTGCAGCAGTGCCACGCGGACACCCTCGTGCTGCCCTTCTTCATCCTCGGCCCGAACGACGACCTGAGGGACGACCTCAGGCTGCGCAAGACGCCGGACGAGCACCCCATCCCCATCAGCTTCGGGGAGCCGGTCCGCTGCGAAGACCTGCGCGCGAATCGGGACGCCCTGGAGATCTCCCAGCACCTGATGGCGGGCATCCACGAGATGGCGATCGCCTTCCGGGACAGCCAGGAGGCCTGAAGCGCCCCGGAGACCCTCCGAGGAGGGCTCCTCAACCTCACGCCCGCGTTCCTGAGCCCTCCCCGACGACGCCTCCGGCTGCACGGTGCGGCTGCCGCTGCGGTTCGTGACTCGCGCGATTCCAAGCCCGAGCTTCCCTGCGATTCGACCTG
>JAJDAI010000318.1 GCA_029261955.1 Deltaproteobacteria bacterium
GGCCGCGGCCTCGGCGCCCGGCACCAGGTCGTGCCGCTCGTGCCGGTAGGGCCCCTCCCCCTGCGGCACGCGGAAGATGACGCCGCCTTGCTCGTCGAAGCAGGGCCAACGGATCCACTCGCCCGGCCGCTCGACCTGCCAGACGACGTCGTCCCGAACATCCCAGACGACCATCCGGGAGCCGCGGCTCGCGACCACGCGCGGCAAGCGCGGGTGCACGTCGAGGATGACGTTGCGGCCGGCCGGGAACAGGGAGCGGCAGTCCTCCACCCCTTCGCGCTCCATGCAGAGCGAGGTCGTGCCATCGCGGCCCAGGGCCTTGCCCAGCGAGCCCCGCCGGCTCGTCACCCGCACCCCGTCGGCGTAGCGCACGATGTCCACGGATCGCGGCAGGGGCCGCGCTTCACCCGTCGCCAGATCCACCTCCACCAGGCGGTGGCCGGTGACGTTCGGCCAGACCACGCCCACCACGGCGCGGTCGTTCACGGAATCGACGGTGTCCAGCCAGGCGACGATGGCCGAGTGGTCGGGGGGGTGGGCCACGGACCAGGCGCTCGCGCCGGCGAGCAGCGCGGCGAGCAGGCCCGAGGCAGCCAGCAGCGGTCCCGTCGGCGCCGTCACCGTCTCCCAAGCCGACAGCACGAGCCCCAGGGACGCCACCAGGCCCGCGGTCGCCACGGGCAGCAGAAGCGCGGAGGGATCGAGGTACAGCTCGGCCCCCAACACCACGCCGAGCCCGGCCAGCAGCGCCGTGATGCTCACCCCGCCCAGCGCCGCCGTCCGACGTCGGTAGCCGCGGGTCCGGAGCAGCAGCGTCGCCGAGAAGCAGGGCAGCCCGGCCGCCGCGATCCAGCCCAGCTGCCAACGCCACGGACCGTCCAGCATGGTCAGATCGAAGGGCATCAGCAGCCACAGGCCGAGCACGACGGCGGCGAGCAGCGCCGCGAAGGGCCGCCCGCCGCGCTCGAGGATGTCCTGGACCGACCCCCCGCCGCGCAGCCCGAACCAGAGCCCGCCAAAGGCGAACAGCGGGCCGACGTACGCGACATACAGCGACGCCGCGGTCAGCAGGTCGTCGTCGTCCGAGAACTCGTATCGGAGCCGCAGCGCGGTGAGCAGGGGAAAGATCACTGCGAGCCACGGCAGCGCGAACCACATCACGCGCCGACGCCGCCTGGGAGGGGCTTCCATGGCCCTTCCAGGGTACCCGCGGCGGTCAGCTGGTGCGGTGGTCCCGGCGGTTCATCATCTGCAGGCGCAGCGAGTTGAGCTTGATGAAGCCCTCGGCGTTGCGCTGGTCGTAGACGCTGTCCTCCTCGAAGGTGACGTGCTCCTCCGAGTACAGCGAGTAGGGCGACCAGCGGCCGGCGATCGACACGTTGCCCTTGTAGAGCTTCAGCCGGACGTGCCCGCTGACCTTGTCCTGGCTGCGGTCGATGAGGGCCTGGAGCATCTCGCGCTCCGGGCTGAACCAGTAGCCGAAGTAGATGAGCTCGGCGTACTTCGGCATGAGCTCGTCCTTGAGGTGCGCGGCGCCGCGGTCGAGCGTCAGGGACTCGATGGCGCGGTGCGCGTGCAGCAGGACGGTGCCGCCGGGGGTCTCGTAGACGCCGCGGCTCTTCATGCCGACGAAGCGGTTCTCGACCAGGTCGATGCGCCCGACGCCGTTGGCGCCGCCCAGCTCGTTGAGCTTCGTCAGGACCTCGGCGGGGCTCAGGCTCACGCCGTTGACGCCCACGGCGTCGCCCCGCTCGAACTCGATCTCCACGTAGGTGGGCTCGTCCGGGGCAGCCTCGGGGGAGACCGTGCGGCAGTAGACGTACTCGGGGGCCTCTGTCGCCGGGTTCTCCAGCAGCTTGCCCTCGGAGCTGGTGTGCAGCAGGTTCGCGTCCACGCTGAAGGGCGCCTCGCCGCGCTTGTCCTTGTCGACGGCGATGCCGTGGGTCTCGGCGTACTCGATGAGCTTCTCGCGGCTCGTCAGGCCCCACTCCCGCCAGGGCGCGATGACCTTGATGTCGGGGTTGAGCGCGTAGTAGCCCAGCTCGAAGCGGACCTGGTCGTTCCCCTTGCCCGTCGCGCCGTGGCAGACGGCGTCGGCGCCGGTGGCCCGGGCGATCTCGATCTGGCGCTTGGCGATCAGCGGGCGGGCGATGGCCGTGCCCAGCAGGTAGACGCCCTCGTAGACCGCGTTGGCGCGGAACATCGGATAGACGTAGTCGGCGACGAACTCCTCGCGGAGGTCGTCGATGTAGATGTCCTTGATCCCGCAGGCGAGCGCCTTCGCGCGGGCCGGCTCGAGCTCCTCCCCCTGGCCCAGATCGGCCGTGAAGGTCACGACCTCGGCGTCGTACTCGTCCTGGAGCCACTTGAGGATGACGGACGTATCCAGGCCACCGGAGTAGGCCAGGACCACCTTGTTCACTTCGTTCTTGGGCATCTCGTGCTGCTCTTTGAGGGAGGGGTTTTGGGGCGCATGCAGACTATGCGAATAGTATGCAAGCGCGAGGAATCTACACGATTCTCGGAGGGGCGCAAGGCGTGAGAGCGACGCGGAGCCGGGTGCAGTCTCCAGGCTCCGTGGGATCGCCCGCGATCGCTCCCCCACCCTCGATCCCGCGATCGCTCACGCGCGCTCGCGCGGGGGCCCGGCTGCGCGTGCGAATTCATAGGAAAGGTTCGAAGCCCTCAGCCCTCCCCTGGGCATGGGACGCGTGCACAAAGTATTTCCCTTGCACACGAGTACGCACCCATACATACTCTGTGTACTCAGTGACCGAATCGGTGGTTGGTCAGGTCACGAGAGCAGCCCGCAGGGGCACCTCTGGAGGAGGTAAGACAATGACGATCAAGACTTTTTTGATGCAGGGAACGCTCGCTGGCACGGCGACGATCGCACTGGCGCTGAGTGGTTGCTCCGTCGGCGAGGGCTTCGGCTCCGGGGACCTGGATGACGACTCGATTCGCCAGCTGACCGAGGAGCAGCGCCTCACCGCCGTCTTCACGGCCATGCTCCAGGCTTCGCCCGACGGGGACAGCGAGTACGCCGCGGTGATGCCCGGCCTCGTGGAGGCCCTGTGCGCCGAGGCCCACGCAGACCAGGTCTACGACTTCTGCGCTGAGACCCTGAACTCCTCCTTCGCCACGGTCACGGAGCGCGGCGTCGACGGCTCCTACGGCTCGGACGCCGACTCGGTGGTGCTCGACGGCGACAGCGACTTCTGCCTCGACGGCGCGGGCCAGTCCAACAACAACGAGGGCAACTCGCAGTACAAGGCGTGGAGCCTGCCGGGCCTGCTGCTCTCCTGCGACTGGGGCCAGGACTACAACCTCGCGGGCTCCGGCGTCAGCCGCCGCAGCAGCGAGACCAGCCTCGAGCTCAAGGGTGACTTCACCCTGAGCGGTGGCCCCGGCTCCGGCTCCTGGGCCTGCAGCCTGAACACCGAGCGCGGTGGCAACGAGGACAACGACGTCGACGAGACGCTGACCGCCGGTTCGTGCACCAACGACCTCGGCCAGACGCTCACCGAGCTGAACCAGCTCAACTCGGGTGGCCGCTGCCGCCTCGTGGTTGGTGACACCGGGCTGGCCGAGCCGACTGCCGTCTGCGGCAGCGACGAGGTCGGCGGCGCCCTCGAGAACGTCGGCATCGACGGCAGCGCGTCCAGCGACCCCTACGGTCGTCCCCTCGCCTACGCCTGGCGCCTCATCGGCTTCCCCGACGGCTCCGGCGCCGGCATCCAGAGCATCACCTCGGCCGAGACCACCTACCAGGCGGACCTCGCAGGTGAGTACCTGGCCGAGCTGACGGTCACGACCGTCGACGGCACGACCGACAGCTGCACCCAGGCCTTCTCCGCCGCCGTGAACGAGAACTTCCGCGTCGAGATGTGGTGGGACCACGCCGACGACATGGACCTTCACGTCCTGCGCCCCGACTCGCAGGGTGGCCACACCCCCTACACGAGCCCGAGCGACTGCGGCTGGTTCAACATGAACCCCGACTGGGGCGTCCCCGGCGTCGACTCCGACGACCCGCGCCTCGACCTGGACGACATCTGGACGACCGGCCCCGAGAACATCAACATCGATGACCCGGCCGGCGCCCCCCTGGACGGCTGGTACCCCATCTACGTGCACGACTACCCGTACACCGCGAGGTACTACGGCGACAACGGCGTCCACGTCCGGGTCTACCTGAACGGCTCCATCGTCAACACCTACAACTTCACGATGGCCGGAGAGAACCGGAACTACTACGTCGCGAAGATTCACTGGCCCAGCGGGCAGGTCATCGACTGCAACGGGCTCGCCGGCTGCCCGTAACCTCCAGAGCCGACCAACCGCAAGCGCCCCGGGGTTTCGACCCCGGGGCGTCGTGCTTGGGGGGTGATCAGGGGTCGGTGCAGGTCACGTTGGCGACGATGGCGCCCGAGCCGTGGTTCCCCTGGATGCTCGAGTCCTGGTAGGTCGGTGAAAAGGACAGCGAGGGGACCCGCAGGTCCACGGCCGACGGCAGGGCCGCGCCGTAGCCCAGCGGGGTGCAGGGGAAGCCGGGCTGCGGCAGCGCCGTGGGGATCGAGAAGGACGTGGCGGTCGAGCTCACGTTGTCCATGACCAGCTGGCAGTAGATGTTCGCGTCGGCCTGGTCGCAGCCGGACGAGCCCGCCCAAGTGCAGCCGCCGTTGCAGTAGAGCTGGGAGACGCCGCTGAAGTCGTAGCGGCAGGTCTGGGCGTCGACCGTGAGGCTGCTGAAGGCACTGACAGGCGGGTCGACCTCCTCGCCGGGGTCGAGGAAGCCGTTGCCGCAGGTCGAGCAGCTGTCGTCGAGGCCGTCGCAGTCCTGGTCGATGGCGTCGTCGCAGACTTCGGGCGCACCGGGGAACACGCTGGCGGAGCTGTCGTCGCAGTCGTCGTCGCACTCCGTGACGCCGTCGCCGTCGTCGTCGATCTCGTCGCCCCCGGGGGAGCCGTCGCAGTCGTCGTCGAGGGCGTTGCAGAGCTCGGGGTTGCCGGGGAAGCGCGCCGCGTCCGCGTCGTCGCAGTCACCGCCGCACACGGGGACGC
>JAJDAI010000319.1 GCA_029261955.1 Deltaproteobacteria bacterium
CGCGCGGCGGACGCGGACTCCCTCGGTGCGGTCACGAAGGCGACTGGCGCCGTGCTCTTCGACGACTCCCGGGCTCCGGGCAGCGTGGCCGCCGCGGATGCGCGCGCGCAGATCCTGCTCCACGTGCTCTACAGCGGCATCCAGAGCCAGCGCGAGCGGGCCCGCGACATGGTCGAGCTGGCCCAGGAGCGGGACCCCACGGGGCCCTCCACGCGCCTCGCCGAGGCGATGGTCCAGGCGCTGGTCGGTGACCCGGCGGCGGCGCTCAAGGAGCTGGACCGGGGCCCAGTGCCTCCGATCCTCGCCGACCAGGCGGCCGTCGCGCGGGCCGAGGCCCTGCTGCGGCGGGGCGAGCTCGAGGCCGCTGCGGCTGCGCTCGAGGGGGCGGACTCGGCCCTGGGACGAACCTGGGCGGCCCGCGTCGCGTGGCGTTCCGGGGATCCCGAGCGCGCCGAGCGCGCGGCTACCGCGGCCCTGATCCAGAACCCCGAGGTCGCCTACGCCGCGCTGATCAAGCTGATGGCGCGCGCTCGCGCGGAGGACGACGTGTCCGCCGCCGCCTCGCTGGGCGCCCGCATCGAGTCCAGCCAGCCCCTCTCGGCCCTGCACGCGGCGTCCCTGGCCGTCGAGCTGTCGCGCGCCCTGCGCCGGCAGGGCAAGGTCAAGCAGGCGGACGAGCTGCTCGGCACCGCCGCCGAAGCCGACGAGGGTTCGCTCGTGCTCCAGGCGGAGGTCGCGCGCGCCAACCGCTTCCGGGGCTCCTTCGGGGCAGCCCGCACCGCTGCAGACAAGGCGCTTCGCATCGCTGGGGATGACCCCGAGATGCTGGCGGAGCTCGCGCAGGCCGCGTTCTTCAACGACGACCCCAAGATGATCGACGACCGCGCCGCGCGGGTGCCCAAGGGGTCGCGGGACAGCGACGGCGTGCGTCGGGCGCAGGCCATCGCGGCCATCCTCAAGGGCACCGCCCGCGCATCCATCGAAGGCCTTGTCGCCACGCGGCACCTGGGCATTCCCGGCGAGACGGAGCTCTGGCTCGCGGAGGCGCAGCTGCGTTCGGAGCTGCCGGCGGACGCGCTGGCGTCTGCCCAGCAGGCTGGCGTCCGCCTGGCGTCCGCCACGGGCACCGGCTCACGCGAGCACACGATCGCGCGTCTGTACGAGGCCCTGGCGCTCGCGAGTTCGGGCGATCTGGAGGGCGGACGGGCGATTCTGGACGCTGCGAACCGGGCAGAAGTGCGCACACCCTGGGCCCACTGGCTGGTCGGCAGGTTCCATCTGGCGGCCGGAAACACTGAGCAGGCGGCCATTTCGCACAAGGTCGCCTGCAACAGCGGGCAGGACTTTGCCCTCGCCTGCCATGGGGCAGCGGAAATATACAAGTCCCTGTCTGGAGACGGGAAACGGGCGCGCCTCGAGCGTGAACTCTGGTCCCACTATCTGCGGACATCCCCAAGAGGGTTTCACGCCGACGAGATGAAGGCGGCCCTCGATCGGGACTGAACCGGGTCGATCGACCCCGCAGAGGCAATGACTGTCGGGTTTCGGCATGCCCTTGTAGGCCGCAGGCCCATTTGGTACTGTTCGCCCGCTCGGGAGAGCAAATCCGCTCTAAGTTATTGAAACTGCGGGGAAAACAGTGGTTTGGAGTGCGCCGATCTGGGCGGCTCTACTGGAGGATTCTGAGAGATGCGTAATCTGTACTACCTGTTGGCTCTGCTGCTGAGCCTCTCCCTTGGCCTTACGGGCTGCCCCGGCGGCGACGACGATGACTCGGCCGCCGACGACGATGACGCGACGCCGCCTGACGACGACGACGACGATTCGACGCCCCCCACGGACGACGACGATGACTCGACGCCGACCGGTGGCTTCGGTGACTGGACGCTCCTGCAGTTCAACTGGGAGTTGACCTTCATCGCTCCCGGCGAGGAGCCCCCGGCCGACGACGACGACGACGAGCGCGACAACCACGACGACGACGACAGCGCCGCTGACGACGACGACAGCGCTGCTGACGACGACGACAGCGCTGCTGACGACGACGACGACAGCGCCACCACCGACGACGACGACGACAGCGCCACCACCGACGACGACGACGACGATTCTGCCGACGACGACGACGATGACTCCGCTGACGACGACGACGACTCCGTCGACCCCGACGCCTGGACCGTCCAGGCCCAGTTCATCTTCGTGTACCTCGACCAGGACCCGGCCACGGGTCAGTACGCGCTCGAGTGCGTGCAGCGTGTTGAAGTTGATGGCGTCGCCGACTTCGGCTTCTCCGTTGGCAGCGACAACAACTGCACCAACTGCACCGGCATGATGAACTTCGACTACGAGACCGCCATCGACGTGTCGAACCCGGGCGTCAACCCGAACGACTGCGACCCGGCCATCTTCGAGGACAAGAACGTCGTCGACTACGGCTTCGCCTTCCTGACGCCTGCCGGCGTCGAGCCGGGCATCATCCCCCAGCAGGACGGCACCTTCACCAACTACGGTGACTGGCTGAACCTCGGCGTCGTGACCCGTGCCACGCACGAGACCATCGGCACCGACTTCTGCTCGGGCGACCCCGACTGCACCGCGGCCGGCAACCAGGCTGCCGCGGAAGAGGACATCGGCAAGACCGGCGTTTACGCCGCTGCGCTCGGTGTTGATGGCAGCGAAGGTTCGGGCACGGGCGCGTCCCTGCTCGGCCTCGACGCCGTGACCGAGTACACCGGTACGGCCTCGGACTACCTCTACGCGGGCGTGCTCCAGCGGGATTCCGCTGAGAACGACTACGAGGATCCGGTCGACCTGAACGGTGGCTACATCGGCAACGCGGGCTTCGTGCTCACGCGCGGCGCCCAGTAGTCGCCTCGCGCCCGCGGCCTTCGGGTCGAGGGTGCGAAACGAATCTGAAGGCGGAGTCGGGTTTACCCGGCTCCGCCTTCGGCGTTCTGGGCTGCCCGTCCTTCGCTCGGCGGGCGGACGAGGATCCGCTCAGCCGACGGGTGGCTCGTCGGGTGGCTCGTCCTCGGGGGCCTGCTCCGAGCCCGGGGGCAGGTCGGGGTCGACCGGGTTGAGGATGGCGCGGCCGAAGAAGAGCGCGGGCACGAGGATCGCCAGGGCGGCCCAGGTGGTCGCCACAGCTGCCAGGGCGCGTCGGTGGCCCGCGGCGTCGCTGGCACCGAGCAGACGAGCCCAGAGGGCGTAGAGGCGCCCTCCGCCGGTGCTCGCTCCGCCCGCCGCGAGGGCAGCCAGGGCTGCGTCGCCGAGCCCGGCCGCGCCGAGCGCGCGCCGCAGG
>JAJDAI010000320.1 GCA_029261955.1 Deltaproteobacteria bacterium
CCGACTCGGGGGGGATCGCGGACATCGAGGCCATCGCCGTGCCTTCCTGGCGCGACCTGGACCCGTGGGATGAGACCCCCCTCGCGCCGGCTGCGCAGCTGGTGCCCACCGACGACAACGAGGTGCTGCTCCTGGAGGTCCCGGGCGGCAGCGTCGTGCTGCGTTATGCCCACGAGTGACCCCCCGCGCTCTCTGCTACCTTCCCGCGATGCGCCTCATCGCCCTCCTCTTCGCCGTCCTGCTCTCCGGCTGCTCCGTCGTCTTCCCGGCGGGGGACGAGTGCACGCTGACCATCACCAACGGCACCTCGGACACCCTGTGGCGGGTCTGGGTGCGGACGGCGGGCACGGACGACTGGGGTGACGATCTGCTCGGCTCCGACACGCTGGCCGACGGCGACCAGGTGGACGTGGACGTGGACGGCGGCGAAGAGGTCGACGTGAGCGGCGAGTGGGCCGGCGGCGAGTCCTTCACGGTGCTCGAGGCGACGGCCTGCGTGGACGGCGAGGACCTCGGCGTGATCATCAGCCTCAGCGACCAGGACTAGTGGTCAGGACTCGCCTCCAAGCTGCATTTCCCGCCTGAATCGGTAGGGTGCCCGCCGATGTCCGAGTCCATCGCCCGAGCTGACTCCACCCCGCGCAGCCGCCTCGCTGCGGCCTGCCTGCTTGGCGTCGTGGTCGCGATCGGGCTCGGCTGGGGCCTGAGCGAGTTCGCGGCGAAGCCCTGGCACCGCGGGTCCCTGGTCCCGATCGTCGTGTCGGGCATGGCCGGCATCCTGGCTGCCTTCGGGCTGCTGGCCACGAAGTCGGCGCTCTGGCGCCACCGGCTGGCCTTTGTGGGCCTGGCCTTCGGCACGACCATGGCCTGCCTGCTGGGCGTCATCGAGACGACCGACCGGGACATGCTCTTCCGCAAGAACTTCGAGCGGTGGATCCCCTGGTTCGCGGGCGGCGGCCTCGTCGTCTGGACGGCGGCCTACCTCGTCGAGCGGGTCGCGAAGCGGCGGATCTGGCAGTTCACGGCGCTGCTGGCGGGCATCGCCCTCGCGACGGTCACGCTCCAGAACGGCACCTACCTCTACAAGTCGCTGGCGGGCGAGCGCGTCCGGGCCTGGAACGTCTACCACTACTACGTCGGCAGCAAGTACTTCGGCGAGCTCAGCTACACCGGCCTGTACGCGGCGACGCTCGCGGCGGACGAGGCCTGGCAGGACAAGAAGAAGACGCTCGAGGGCAAGAAGCTCAAGCGCGCGAAGAAGGTCAAGGACTTCAGCTCCATCGACCGCTCCCGCGACATGCGGGACTACCAGCTCAAGCCCCGCGCGGACATCATCGCCGGCTTCGCCGACTACCCGATGTCCGAGAAGCGGTTCAAGGAGCTCGGCCGCGACACGCGATTCCTCCGCAAATACATGGGCTTGAAGTCGCCCGGGTGGAAGGACGCGATGAAGGACCTGGGCTACAACCCAGCTCCTCCCTGGACGCTCTTCGGGACGACGGTCGCGAACCTCGTGCCCACGAAGTGGCCCTACTTCTGGTTGGTCGCGAACTCGGACGTGCCGCTCTACTTCGCCTGCTTCTTCCTGCTGTGGTGGGGGTTGGGGCTGCGGGTCACGTCCGCGATGGCGATCTGGATCTGCTCGATCCAGTTCAACGAGGCCCGCTTCACCGGCGGCATGTGGCAGTACGACTGGATGGTGTCGACGCTGGTGACGGCGGCGTTCTACCGGCGTGGTTGGTACAAATCGGCCGGCGTCGCCCTGACCTGGGGCGCGATGACGCGCGTGTTCCCGGGCTTCCTCATCCTGCCCTTCGTGCTCAAGGCGGGCTGGGACGCCTTCGGTGGGCTGCGGACCGGCGGCCTGCGCGGCGCTCACGGGGCCATCAAGACCCGGCACTGGAACTTCCTGCTGGCCTTCACGATGGCCTGCGGGCTGCTGTTCGTGGCCTCGCACTTCACGGGGCGTGGGCTGCAGACCTGGCCCGAGTGGGTCGACAAGATCGGGCGGCACAGCGACACGCACGCGGTGACCTCGAACCAGCGGGTCGGCGTCGGCCGCCTGGCCCTGAACAAGCCGACGGCGACGAACCCCTGGGCCGAGATCCGGGGCAACCGCAGCCAGAAGCTCCGCGAAGCGAAGCCCCGCAAGCGGGCTCTGCAGCTGTTCGGGCTGCTGTTGCTGATCCCCGCGCTCTTCCGCCGCCGGGACCTGGACGCCTTCGCGCTGACCGCCTTCGCCGTCTTCTGCGCCGTGGTGCTGAGTCGCTACTACGCCTCGACCTGGGCCGTGCTCTTCGCGCTGGGCGCGGCTGGTCTGCCGCGGGGCTCGGTGGATGATCCCGATGCGGAGGCCGGCGTGGGCTCGACCCAGGTCGGCGGGCTGATCGGCTTCGCGGGCTGGTTCGCGGGCGCGGTGCTGCTCCTGATGTCCGCGAGCTTCTTCGTGTTCAAGGGCAACACGGCTCGCTACTTCTACGTGAATTGGTTGTTCTACGGGATGTGCGCGTCGCTCTGCATCGGCTACCTCGTCTCGGACCTGCGCCACCTGCTGAAGAAGCGCGCGGCATGAGCGAGGCGAAGCGGTGGCTGCTGCCGGCGCTCTTCGTCCTGACCGCCGGCCTGCACGTCTACCTGGCCGTCACGCTGGGGCAGCCGCGCCCGACCTCGCCCTTCCAGGACGTCAACGTCTACTCCGAGCTGGCGCAGAACATCTGGCGCGACGGGGTGCCGCTGACGCGCGTGGCGGAGCGCACCTACCCGCCGGGCTACCCGCTCGTGCTGGCGCCGACCTTCTCCATCGAGGACAACTCGCTGCGCTACGCGGTGACCTACGGGCTGCACTCGGTGCTGCTGTCGCTGTCGCTGCTGCTCCTGCTGCCGCTGCTCTCGGAGGCCCTGTCGCGGAAGAAGGCGTGGCTCGCGATCACCGCGCTCCAGTTCGTCGCCGGTGCCACCTTCGCGCAGCTGCACGCCCAGTCTGAGGCCCTCTTCACCCCGCTGATCGTCGCCACGACCGGGGTGGCCTGGCTCGCCTGGGCTCGGCCGAGCGCGCGGCGCTTCGTGCTGGTGGGCGCGCTCGCGGGCTACTGCCTGACCACGCGCCGCCTCGGCATCGTGGTGCCCATCGCGCTGCTGATGGTGCTCGGGCTCCAGCTGATGGCGGACGCGGAGGGGCGGCGCACGCGCCTGAAGTGGCTGCTGTTCGCGGGCCTGGGCATCGGCCTCGGGCTGCTGCCGGACCTGGCCGCGATGCTGCTGCGCAAGACGATGGTGGTGCCGTACCGGGGCTATGCGACGGGTTATGCGGAGGCCACGGGCAAGGCCCTGACCGACCTGAGCAACGGCTGGCTCTTCCTGCAGACGGGTGCGCGGCAGATCGCCTACCTGGGGATGACGACGCTGGCCGCGCCGGCCTTTCTTGCCGCGATCGTGGTGCGGACGCCCCGCGAGCAGCGCCCCCCCGAGCCGCTGCAGGCGACCGCCGCCTTCGTGGGCCTGGCCGCCCTCGGCGGCGCCGCCCTGACGACGCTGCACATCGTCCGGCACATCTTCAACCTGAGTCCGGTCGAGGGCTACTCGGTCTACCCGCGCTACCTCGACCCCTTCGAGATCCCCCTGATCGCCCTGGGCATCGCTTCGGCGGTCTGGCTGCTCAACCGGCGCGCGCGGGTGGCGGAGCTGCTGCTGGCCTTGGCCGCGCTGGGGCTGCTCGCGGGGGCCTGGTATCGCTCCAGGGCCGGTCGCTTGGCCTCGGTGGCGCGCCTCGAGCAGCTCGGCTGGGGTGATGTCGGTGTCTGGGCCTTCGGGCTGGTGACGCTCGGGGTGATCGGCTTCGCCTACGCCCTCTGGCGCAGCGGCCGCTACGGCACGCTCGGCACCATCCTGCTCGCCGTGATCCTGTCGTGGACGCTGAGCTTCCACGTGCCGAAGCGCTGGGTCGAGCGGGGCATCTCGACCGCCCGCGACTCCGCCTTCCTCGGGGCCGAGGCGTTGACGAAGGCGCCGACTGCGCCGCTGTGCGTGGTCGTGCCGAAGCGGGGCCGGCGCTCCTACTACGAGCCCGCCTTCCGCACCGACCACCCGGTCTGGTTCGTGCGCCCCAAGGGCGTCAAGGCCTGCATCGACGCGCACCCCGACGCCTTCGTCGTCAGCCGCCCCAACGACAAGTACCCGGGCCGCGACGGCACGAAGGTGGTCGCGAAGGACGGTCGCTGGCGCGTGCGGCTGGGCGCGGACGTGGGGAAGACGCCGCCGAAGAAGAAGAAGAAGAAGAAGAAGAAGCGGAAGAAGAAGAAGTGAAACTCCGGGTGTCTGACACCGCAGGTTTCATCCCCAGCTGCGCACGCTTCCCCGCGCACCGACCCCCGTGGTAGACGCGCTGCACGACTGAAAGTGAGCCCATGCGCGTCCTCGTCGAGATCCTGCACCCCGCCCACGTGCACGTGTTCCGCCACGCCATCGCCACCTGGCGTGAGCGCGGCGACGAGGTCCTCGTGCTCAGCCGCGAGAAGGAGTGCGCCAACGATCTGCTGGCGGCCTACGGCATCCCCTTCCGGTCCATCTCCCGGCTGCCCGACAACAAGGCCGGCCTGTTCCTGGAGATGGCGATCCGGGACCTGCGCATGCTGAAGGCGTCGCTGCGCTTCAAGCCGGACGTGCTGGTCGGGATCATGGGCGTGACCATCGCGCAGGTGGGCAAGGTCATCCGCAAGCCGGCCATCGTCTTCTACGACACCGAGAACGCGGGCATCACCAACCGCGTCGTCTACCCGCTCGCCCACAGCGTCGCGACGCCCGCCTGCTACCAGGGGCACGTCAACGGCAACCACGTCACCTACCCGGGCTACCACGAGCTCGCCTACCTGCACCCAGACCGCTTCACGCCGGACCCCGAAGTCGTGCGCGCCGGCGGCCTGGACCCCGACTCGCCCTACTTCATCCTCCGCTTCGTCTCCTGGGGCGCGTCCCACGACATCGGCGAGGAGGGCATGACGCCCGCCTTCATGCGCAAGCTGGTCGAGCGCCTGCAGCGCGAGGGCAGGGTGCTGATCACGAGCGAGACCGAGCTCCCGTCCGACCTGGAGGAGCTCCGCTTCCGCCTGCCCGTCGAGCAGATGCACCACTTCGTCGCCTTCGCTTCGATGCTCATCGGGGAGAGCGCGACCATGGCCAGCGAGGCCGCCGTGCTCGGCGTGCCCGCCGTCTTCATCAGCGACACCGGCCGCGGCTACACCGACGAGGAGGAGTCCCGCTGGCAGCTGGTCGCGAACTTCAAGCGCGACCAGGCTGAAGCGGCCTTCGACCAGGTCGAAGCCTGGCTGGCCCTCGACGACCGCGCCGGTGAGTTCCAGCGCCGGCGTCAGGCGATGCTCGAGACCTGCGTGGACACCACCACCTGGATGGTCGACTACGTCGATCGCGTCGTGGCGGAGCAGCGTTGAGCCAGCTGAACGGGGACCGCGCGCCGGGCTGGCTGCGCGCCCTGGGGGGCCTCGGCCTGCTGGTCGGCATCGCCGTGCTGGTCCAGCCCGCGCTGCACGCCGCCTTCCACTGCGACGAGACCAACATCTTCCGGCACGTCACGCGCTTCGCCTCGGGCCACTTCGGCACGCCTGGCCGGCCCGGGCTGATGTGGCTGATGCTGGTGCCGACCCTCTGGTTGGGGGATCCCGTGACCTCGGCCATGGCGATGCGCATCGTGAGCGTCTTGGCCTCGACCCTGACGCTGCTGCTCGTGTGGAGGCTCGCCGCGCGCGGTCGGGGGGACGAGCCGACCATCGACCTGGCCGGCGGCTGGGGCGGGCTGGCGGCGGTCGTGCTGCTGCTGACCTCCTTCGACTGGCAGGGCCACGCCTTCGAGATCCGCACCGACACGCTCGTCGTGCCCATGACCCTCGGCGCCATGGCGCTGCTGTGGAAGCCCGATCCGCGCCTGCGTGCCCTGGTCTTCGGCGCCGTGCTGCTCGCGGCGGCGGGGCTCGTGTCCCAGAAGAGCGTCTACAACGCGGTCGCCATCGGCGGGGCCTGGGCCGTCTACCTGCTGGTCTGCGCCCGACCGCTGAAGCCCGGCAAGCGCTTCGCCCACGCGGGCATCGTGGCCGGCGTCGTGCTGGTCGTGATGGCGCTGTGGTTCGTGGTGATGGGTCTGCTGTCCGGCAAGCTCGGGCAGGTGGCCGAGCACACGGTGCGCTCGGGCATGGTCACGGCCTTCGACACGGACATCGGCTTCGACCGCAAGCTCAAGAACTTCACGCGCTCCTTCGATCGGGGGCCGGTGATCTGGGTCCTCGCGGTCCTCGCCTTGCCCGCTTCCGCCTTCCTCGCCCGCCGTCGGCCGCGGGCCTTCGCCGCCCTGATCGTGGGCGCCTTGATGGCCTCGACCATCTGGATCCACCGCGGCTTCCGCACCTACTACGTCGCATCGATGGAGCCCTACCTGGCGATCGGCGTCGGGTCGGTGCTGGGGGTCGGGCTCGCCTGGCTGCACCGCCACGCGCACGCGGTCGTGGCCTTCGCGGTGCTCGCCGTGATCGCCGGGGTGGGCCTGAAGTTCGGTCTGCCCCACCAGAAGCTGCTGCTGGCGACGTCCAACGAACAGCAGATCAAACTCATCCACGAGATCGAGGCCGCGTTCCCCGAGCCCGTGCCCTATTGGGACGCCGTGAACCTCGTGCCCGGCTACCCCGAGAGCACCTTTCTCGGCACGGGCCAGACGCGCAAGGGGATGCGGAAGAACCGGGGCAACGACGGCTTCCGGCAGATCGCGAACGAGCGCAAGCCGCAGTTCTTCCTGCGCACCTACATGACCCGCGACACCTACCTGCGCGGCCCCGAGCTGCGCTGGCACTGGAGGCACTTCCTGCCCTACCGGACGAACCTGTACCTGGCCGGCGGGCGCATCCTCATCAAGGCCCCCGAGCGGCGCGTGCGGGGGGCGATCGAGCCCTGGAACGACGGCGAGTACACCGTCTGGTTCAAGGGCGGCTGGTCCGGCGACGCGCGGGTGGACGGTCGGCGGGTGAAGCACGGCGAGGTCATCGAGCTGGCCGCTGGCGAGCACCAGCTGGAGGCGCGCTCGAGCGACAAGGCGGGCGAGCTGTGGCTGCTCCTGGGCCGCGATCGGGTGCCGGAGGACAAGGCCGCCAGCCGGCACGTCGACTTCAGCATGTTCCCGCTCGATGAGCGCGCGCGCTTCCAGCAGTACGACCGCAAGGGACACAAGGCGGACCTGCTGACCCAGCGCAGCGACCCGACGATGACGAAGGCCCGGCACAAGACGCGGAGCAAGCGGCACCGCAGCTACCAGAAGAAGCGGCACGAGCGGCTGGCGACCCCGTAGGAGCGTTGGCTAGCGCTCGATGGCGCGTCGCTCGAAGGTGAGCTCCTGCTCCGTGCCGTCCCGTCGACGCACGAAGAAGCTCTGGGTCGTGCCCGCGTCGCCCGTCATCTGGGACGCGAACTCCCCCAGGCTGAACTCCGTCGCCGGCAGGCCGCCGACCTCGAGCACGACGTCGCCGGCGGCGAGGCCCAGCTCCTCGGCCGGGCTGCCGGGCAGGACCGACTTGATGCGGATGCCGTCGGCGTGCTTGCCGATGCGCACGCCGAGCCCCCCGCGCTTCGTCTCCGGCAGCACGAGGTCCACCTCCCAGGTGCCTCCGTCGGTGCCGTCGAAGTCCACCCAGTCGCTGTGCTGCAGGAGCTGCCCGTCCATGCGCTCGGCGCGCAGGCGGATCGCGCCGCCGTCCTCGGTG
>JAJDAI010000033.1 GCA_029261955.1 Deltaproteobacteria bacterium
CCCCGAAGGTCTTCTTGCGCTTGATCTTGATGACCAGGGTGTCCCCCGGGTTCGGCATGCCGTTGAAGCGAACGCGGTCCACGGAAGCCAGCGTGCCCTGCTCGGGCTCCTCCCCTCGAGCGGAGAGGCCGTGGAAGGCAGCGGCGGCCTGGGCCATGGCTTCGACGCAGAGGAGCTGCGGGAACATCTGGAGTCCGAAGGTCTCGCCCCCGCGCGGGAACGGCCAGGTGAAGAGTCCGCTGTCGGGGTAGATGGCCTCGGCCGCGCCCACGAACAGGAAGGGCTCCCGCTGGGGAATCGGCAGGGGCATTCAGGCCCGGTTCGCGACGATGTGGTCCCGGATGGTCTTGGGCGAGCGGAAGATGGCCTCGCCCTGCCCCTCGTCCACGGTCACGCCGTAGCGCTCCTCGATGGCCACAGCGAGCTGGAGCGCGTCCAGGCTGTCCAGCCCGAGCCCCTCGTCCCCGAACAGCGAGTCGTCGTCACCGACGTCCTCGGGCTCGTATTCCTCGGCCAGGTTCAAGGCCGTCAGGAGCATCTCCTTGACGTCCCGGATCGACAGATCAGCCATCATTTCTCCCTGCTCAGCGCCGCGACGGTATAGCCGAATGAAAACGCGCGCGCGAGGGGCGCTCAGTCCCCGCGACGCAGGGCCCGCACCCGGGTGTCCGGCCCGTCGTGGCTGAAGCCGGGCGCATCGAAGAGGGTGCGCAGCTTGAGCCCGAGGCTGGGGGCGCGGCGCAGGTCGGCCCACAGATCGGTCCAGGGGGACAGCTGGATGGCCCGGAAGTCGCCCGGATCCACCTCCTTGAGCACGCCGTAGTCCGGCGCCTGCTGCTCGATCACCCAGGTCCCGAACAGGTGGTCCCAGAGCGTGAGCACCTCGCCGTAGTTGGTGTCGAGGTAGCCCCGGTCCCGGCCGTGGTGCACGCGGTGCACGCTCGGGGTCACGATGAGGCGGTCGAGCAGGCCCAGCCGGCCCACGAAGCGCGGGTGCACGTGGACCAGCACGCCCCAGATGCGGGCCGCGGCCTCGACGATGAGGAAGATGGAGGGGTGCACGCCCAGCACCGGGATCCAGATGAAGAACCACGGCAGGTAGACGAAGTCGAAGGCCGAGCCGCGGATGGCCGAGGTCAGGCGCATCTCCTCGGCCGTGTGGTGCACCGAGTGGAAGCACCACAGCAGGCGCACCTCGTGGCCCAGGCGGTGGCCGACGTAGAACATGAAGTCGTAGACGACGAAGGAGACGAGCCAAGCCGCGGCCCCCAGCCCCAGGTCCGTGACGCGGTGCGCCCAGGCCAGGTGCAGCAGGGCGATGAAGCCGATGCGGTTGGCCAGGCCCAGCCCTCCGAAGGCGAGGATCCCCGAGAGCACGCTGGCGCGCCCCTGGCGGTGGCTGATGCGTTCCCTCAGCAGGCGCAGGGCGACGTACTCGAGCAGGAGCGCGCCGATGGACACGACGTAGGTCGCGGGCACGGCGTAGGAGAGCGCCGTGGCGAGGGCGGAGTCGGTCACCGGACGGAGCCTAGCTCAGGCGTCGTCTTCGCCGGTCAGCGCGAGTTCCCCCGCCTCGCCGACCAGGGCCAGCTCGCCCTGACCTTCCGGAGCGACGCTGAGCCCGCCGCGCTGCACGGGGCCGAGGCGGGCTTCGATCGCGTCCATGGCGCCGCGCAGGCTCGCCTCCAGGGGATCGGGGGTGTCCGCCTGGGACGCGCGGCTGCCCAGGGCCAGCAGCTCGGCCCGCCCGCCGAAGCGGCCCAGCGGGGTGGCGGCGAGGGTGACCACGTCGGGCTCCTCGTGCTTCAGGAAGGCCCGCAGGACCGCGAGACCGGGTTCGCCGGGGCGATGCAGGGCCAGCACGAGGTCGTCGGCCTCGGGCCGGGGCATGGACGGCGCGGTGCTCGCGAAGTCGGCCAGCAGGGTCAGGCTCTTGCCGGCGGCGAAGCGGCGGGTGAGCACCCCGGCTGCTTCGCTTCGGTGGCGCTCCTCGGCGAGCCCGGCCAGGGCCGCGTCGACGCGCGGGTGCTCGGGCAGGATCGGGACGAGCTGGCGGGCCCCCGCGCGCGGCAGGGGGCCGCTGGTGGACGCAGCGGAGGCGCAGATCGGCTCGGTGAGCTCCAGGGCGGTGGATGAGGGGCAGAAGCGCAGGACCGCCTCGGCCAGGGCGACCCGCTTCGCGCGCGGCAGCGCCCCGACGTGCGGCACCAGGTGGGTGAGCAGCCGAGCTCGGTTGGCGGGCTCCGCGCGGCTGGCCAGCTCCAGCATCTGGACCGCGAGGGCCTCGGGCGGCGGCGAATCGAGGCGGCGCTCCAGCTCCCGCCAGGCCTCCTCCGCCAGGAAGCCATCGTGCCGCTCCAGCGCCAGCAGAGCGCGCTCGAGGCTCGGGTAGGCGAGCAGCAGCGCCGCAGTCTCGGGGTCCGGGGGCATGCGCAGCAGGACGCGCAACGCGGCGGCCCGGCTCGCCGAATCGCGGACGGCCCGATGCAGGCTGCTGCGCGCGTGAGCGAAGTCCAGAGCGGCCGCGGCCACCGCGCTGTCGGGCTGGGCCCGCATGAAGGCGAGCTGCAGGGCGGCGAAGCTCGGGTGGGCCGTGCCGATCTCGGCGAGCGACCGCAGGGACCACCGGGCCCAGGACGGGTCGCGTCGCTGACCGAAGCGATCCGCCAGCACCTCCTCCGCCTCCGCCGTGACGGCGGCGTCCGCGAGCCTCAGGGCCAGCCGCACCCGCTTCAGCAGGGACCAGGGGGAGTCGGGGTTCGGCAGGGCCAGGTGCAGATCGGCGCCCCGCAGGTCGTCGCCGGGCCACCTCACCAGGCCGCGCAGGCAGCGCAGCACCTGGGGGCTGAGCGCGCGCATCAGCTCGAGCGGCTGGCCCTCGATCCGCAGCCCCTCGATCTGCAAGGCCTGATCTGACTCCTGGGGCACCCCGTCGATGCTGCGCGGGACCGGCTCGACCTGGATGCCCAGGTCCCGAGGCAGGCGGAGCGCGATCCGGGCCGGCCAGGGTTCCCCGGCGCCGGCGTGCACGCGCACGGCCCGCCCTCCGGGGCTGCGCAGCTGAAGCGTGTGCGGGGTCCTGCCCACGAGGCGGTCCTGGAGGTTCCCGACGAGCATCTCGAGCACGTCGAAGGCGCCCTCCTCCGGGAGCAGGCCGTCTTCGACCATCGCCTCCCAGTTTCGGCGCCAGAAGAGGCGTCGAAAGCCCTCGACCAGCTCCCGCAACCCATCGCCCAGGTCCTTCATCGCCGCGACGTCTCCCGATGTCGTCCCCTCGAAGTGGGGCGTCGAGCGGCAACCTTGCCCCATCGAAGAAAAACAGTCTCCACCTCACACTCAGCTGGCGTTCTTGGGGCACTGGTCTCACACTGCGCGCGCTCGGGAGGGCCCGCACCGATGGAACCCACCAAGATCCCCAGCTTCTACCGATCCCCGGAGGTCCTCCTCATGTCGTTCCGTCACGCATTTATCGCGCTCTTCGCGCTCTTCGCAGCCGCCTGCACCGCGCAGGGAACCCTGCAGCCCAAGTCCACCGAGTCCGTCTTCGTGGGCCCCGACGCGATGGAGTTGGCCGAGCAAGTCGCCGTCGAGTGGCTCGAGACCACCGGCGCTGTCGCCGTCGCCGACATCGACACGCTCGAGCCGAAGCGCGCCGTCATCGACGACCTCGGCATGGCCCACCTCCGCTTCGACCAGTTCGAGGCCGGCGTGCCCGTCTTCGGCGGCCAGGTCGTCGTGCACATGCACGCCAACGGCCAGGTCGACAAGATCACCGACGGCCTCGTGCGCGGCCTGCGCACCGAGACCGTGCCGACGCTGTCCGCGGACCGGGGCATCGACTCCGCCCTCGAGAACCACAGCGGCCCCGCCGACTCGGTCGACGCCGACCTGCAGATCCTGCGGCACGAAGGCGCGGACTACGTGACCTGGCGCGTCCAGATCGACGCGACGGACAGCGACGCCCCCTCGATGCCCGTCATCTTCGTGGACGCCCGCAGCGGCGAGCCCGTCTGGCGCTACGACAACCTGCAGACCGTGCTCGACCGCCGGACCTACGACGGCCGCAACCGCAACGGGCTGCCCGGACGCCTGGAGCGCAGCGAGGGCGACGGACCCATCGGCGACGCGCCCATCGACGACGCGCACGACTACGCCGGCGTCACCTGGAACTACTACATGGCGCAGGAGGGCCGGGACAGCTTCGACGGAGCCGGCGCGCGCCTCACCTCGACCGCCCACCACAAGCGCAACTACGACAACGCCTTCTGGAACGGCACGCAGATGGTGTACGGCGACGGCGACGTCTACTTCTACCCGCTGTCTGGCTCCCTGGACGTGGTCGGCCACGAGCTGACCCACGCGGTCACCGAGTACAGCGCGAACCTGGTCTACGCCAACGAGTCCGGCGGCCTGAACGAGGCCACCTCCGACATCATCGGCGTCGCCATCGACGCCTACTCCAAGGGCTGGCTCGTCGACGCCAACACGTGGAAGGTCGGCGAGGACATCGCCAAGCCCGCCCTCGGCGACGCGCTGCGCTACATGGACGACCCGACGCTCGACGGCTCGAGCATCGACCACTACAGCGACTACTACACCGGCATCGACGTGCACCACAGCTCGGGCATCGCCAACAAGGCCTTCTACTTGATGGCCACCGGCGGAGCCTTCGACCTCGAGTCCGCTGCGCACGTCTGGTACCGCGCCCTCACGCTCTACATGACGCCCTCGACGACCTTCGCCCAGGCCCGCACGGCCACCGTGGACGCCGCGAGCGACCTGCACGGCGCCGCCTCGGCCCAGGTGGCCGCGGTGGAAGGCGCCTGGACCGCCGTCGGCGTCGGCCCGGCCCTCGCCTACACGGTCATCGACACCCAGAACAACCTCTCGGCCTCCACCAGCCAGCAGCTGACCTTCAGCTACGCCACGGCGCCCGGCAGCCAGGGCATCTCCTTCGCCATCGCCGGCGGCAGCGGCGACGCGGACCTCTACGTGCGCTTCGGCTCCGCGCCGACCACGACGACCTACGACTGCCGTCCCTACGCCAACGGCAACACGGAGTCCTGCCTCTTCGAGCCGAACCAGGTCGGCACCTACCACGTGATGATCAACGCCTACGCGGCCTACAGCGGCTTGAACCTCACGGTCAGCGAGGCGGGCGGCACGCCTCCCCTGCCGGACGAGATCTGCGACGACGGCCTCGACAACGACGAGGACGGCGCCTTCGACTGCGACGACAGCGACTGCGCCTTCGACCTGGCCTGCGCCGAGCCCGAGGTCTGCACCGACGGCATCGACAACGACCTCGACGGCGACGTCGACTGCGACGACGCGGACTGTGCCGCCGACGTGACCTGCCCCCAGCCGGAAGTCTGCGACGACGGCATCGACAACGACCTCGACGGCGACCTCGACTGCGACGACGCGGACTGCGCCGCCGACGCGGTCTGCCCGCAGCCCGAAGTGTGTGACGACGGCGTCGACAACGACCTCGACGGAGCCACCGACTGCGCAGACAGCGACTGCGAGATCGACGCCGCCTGCGTGGACCCCGTGGTCTGCGACGACG
>JAJDAI010000321.1 GCA_029261955.1 Deltaproteobacteria bacterium
GCTGCGTGGAATCTGAAGAGCGCTCTAGTTCAGGACGGCCTGAAGCTTCAGCGCGAGGGCCATGTCGCCCTTGACGCGGAGCTTGCCGGTCATGAACGCCATCTGCGGGTTCAGCGAACCGCCGATCATGCTCATGAAGTCAGCGTCGGTCATCGAGATGACGCACTGCGCGTCGTCGATCGCACCGACGGTCACCTTCTGCTCCTCCTCGGTCAGCTTGATGACCCACTCGCCACCGTCGTCGCCGCTCAGGTTGAACTGGTAGGTGGCGTTGATCGTGGCGAGCTTCTCGCCGTCCTCAGCGATCTGGGAAGCCTTCGCGTCGAAGTACTCAGTGGGGGTCGAAGCCATGGAATCTATCTCCTGGAGGCGGGTGAATCGCCTCGTTCACAGGGGTGATTGACTGCTCAATCAACTTGAGGCGCGGAAGATATATCAACGGCCTCCAGATCGGGCAAGGCGAAGGACCTACTGGCAGTCCAGACAGCTCACCGAGCCCACATCCGCGCCGTCGAGCAGCCCCTGGAGCCAGTCCACGACCCGCACCCCATCCGCCTCCATGGAGTAGAGGTTCTCAGCCCCAAGAATGCAGTGCTGCTCGCCATCGGCGGTGAAGCTGCAGAAGTTGCTGGCCCGGGACTCGATGGCCGCGACCGACTCCAGCATGCCCGCCGACCACGCGGCCTCGTCCCCGCCCATGAACTCGAAGTAGCTCACCTGGGTCGAGTCGAGCCGGGTGTTGAACTGGCTCATCTCGTGGTTCGGGTAGGCGTCCGCGACGCCGACGTAGAGGTCGCTCAGGGACTTGTCGAGCAGCGAGACCTGCGCCGGGTCGAGGGAGTCAATCCAGGCCGGGAAGGCGGGCTCGGCGTTCCAGGAGGGGAAGCTGTCGGCGAAGAACTGCTCGGTGATGATGCCGGCGCCGCGGTCCCCGAACTGCACCACGTCGGCCTCGGGCCAGTGGTCCATGACGTGCGCGGACCACAAGGCCGAGCCGTAGCTGCCAGCCGAGCAGCCGGTCACCAGGACCTGCTCGGGCTCGCGGAAGTTCGCGAACACCCAGCGGAAGACCGCCTGCGTGTTCACGGCCCCCACGTGGTCGATGGGGAAGGCGTTCTGGCCCTGCCCGTACCAGGTGCGGTTGTTGCCCCAGCAAGCGAAGGGGTCGCCGCGCGAGCAGCCGGTGTCGCCGCCCGGGGTGAACTCGTTCCAGCCCTCGCTCAGGCCCTCGGGCGCCAGGGAGATGGGGTCTCTTCCGGCGGGCCCTCGTCGACGGGGGGGCAGGCGAGCAACAGGACGAACAGGGGGAGCGGGCGCATCGGACCTCCGCGACCGACCGCACTTCATCCACGTCGCGCGCGGGCGCGAGGTTGTGCCTACGCCCCGATTGGGAAAAAGATCGCGGCCGGCGCGTCGAGCAGATCGCCGTACGTCGCCCCTGCCGGACCGCAGTTCCGGGTCGGGAACACCCCATTGGCCGATTTCTGTGTGCACACAAGTACGTACTCATGCATACTCTTACGTACCGGGAAGCAAGACCCCCGGTTGAAGGAACCAGGCCATGAACACTCGCCCCCTGTTTGCCGCCCTCGCCGCCCTCCCCCTCCTCGCCGCCGGCTGTGCCGGTTCGATGGACGAGGATGGCGCGTTTTCCGAGGACTCGCTGATCACGGACCAGGTCGAGCACGACAAGGCCGCGTTGATCAGCAAGGTCGACTGCATCGCCGCCATCGAGGCCCCGTCCTGGACGCCCAAGGTGACGACGCTGACCGCCTCGCCGAGCCGCCTCGGCCTCGAAGGGGGCACGGTGACGGTCCAGTGGGCCTCCCGTGACGCCGTCGGCTGCGCGGTCCTGGCCGACAACGAGACCATCGCCATGGGGCTGCGCGGCACGCTGCAGCTCGAGGTCGAAGCGGACACCACCTTGCGCCTCGTCTGCCTGGACGAGGACCAGGAGGTCGTCGCCGACGAGCAGGCCCCGGTCGACGTCTTCGAGGCGCCCATCGACACCTACGAGCCCGACGCGCAGGAGGACCTCGCCGTCTGGGAGACCGCCGAGCTCAGCGGACACCTCAACCCCCATCAGGTCTACGAGGTCAGCTTCAACCTGGCCGATGACCTGCGGGTCGTCGCCTGGGGCCAGGCCGAGGGCGACAGCCCCGTGGAGCTCTGGCTCGCCCAGGACGCCGACGAGGACGGGCTGCTGAGCCCCGACGAGGTCATCGCCTGGACGCCCGGCATCAGCGACGAGGGCCTCGACACCCAGCTCGAAGCCGGCGACTACAGCCTCTTCGTCATCGCCGGCGACGTCGCCCTGGACTGGAACGTCGACCTCGCGGTCACCGGCCCCGAGCAGGACGGCAACCAGCAGTAGGAGTGAGCGGCCCGGGGAGCGAGGTCTTGCACCGCTCCCCGGCGCCCCGTCCTGACAGAACAGGGTCCCCGACCCGCCGCTCCCCGGGCATCATGTCTCGGGTGAGCCCCCGCCCCCCCACCCGCCTGCTCGCGCTCCGGACGGCCCGCGGCCGCGGAGCCTGCGCCGCGGCCCCGGTGCCCGACGAGCGCCCCCCCGCCG
>JAJDAI010000322.1 GCA_029261955.1 Deltaproteobacteria bacterium
GTGGTGGGCGAGGGCGGCCTGGCCCTGGCCGACGAAGGCACGCTCCGCGAGGAGGATCCCGAGCCTCCGCCCCGACGCCGCGAGGTCCAGTAGGCTGCCGCGATGAAGCACGCCCGCACCGTCGCCATCTCGCTCTGTGTCTTGATCTTCGGCGCGGCCGGGATCGGGCACTTCGTCAACCCGGCGCCCTTCGTGCTGATCGTGCCGCCCTTCCTGCCCGCCCCCGAGGTGCTGGTGGCGGTGTCCGGCGTCTTCGAGCTCCTCGGCGCGATCGGCCTGCTGATCCCACGCTTCCGCAAGGCGGCCGGCTGGGGCCTGCTCGCCCTGCTGGTCGCGGTCTACCCGGCGAACATCTACATGCTCGTCAACGAGGTCTACCTGCCGGACATGCCGCAGGAGAAGTGGATGCTCTGGGCGCGCATGCCGGTCCAGCTCGTCTTCGCGGCCGCGGTCGCCTTCGGCGCCGGGATCTGGCCCCGCCCCCAAGGTGCGCGCTCCGGTGCCTGACACCGAGGTGTTCGTCTTCGTCTAGGCGGGGAGCTCGCCTGCCTCGAGGGCGGCGGCGCGGAGGGCTGCGGGCACGTCGCCCACGAAGCCACCGCCCACGGTGTCGTGCATGTGCAGGAGGGTCGTGGCGGGCCAGGCGGACACCGTGCGCCAGCCGGTGGCGACCTGCTCGGCATCCCAGATCTTGCGGCCCTGCTTCGGGATGGTGACGACCTCGGCCTCGACGGACTTGCGCACCAGGTAGGGCATCTCCGCGTGCGCCTCGCGGCTCCACCAGGGAGCCAGGTTCTCGCCCGCGATGACGGTGTTCGACGCGACGTGCCGCAGCCAGAGATCGTCGTAGTGCTCCTTCGAGGAGAGCAGCTTCGGCATCGCCTTCATGAGGTTCCACATCGAGTCGGCCTTGCCCTCGGTCGGGGAGTCGAACTCGCCGGGGCCCAGCAGGCCGGTGAAGGCGTGGGCGTCGAGCTGGCCCGCGAACATCGGCAGGGGATCCGCCAGGTCCATCACCGTCACCTGGTCGAGCTCCAGCAGGCCCCTTCCGTTGGACGTGGTCGCCACGCGCTCGCCGATCAGCAGCTGCGCCGACGGGAATTCGGCGTGCCAGGCGCCCATGTAGCTGTGGTGGCCGCCGCCCGGGGAGACGACGTGGCTGAGCTGCAGGCCGGTCTCTGTGCAGAGCCGATGCACCTCCGCAAAGGACTGCGCGGGGTCCGTGGCGTTGACCAGCACGAGCCCCGCCTGCCCCCCGTCCACCAGCCGCATCACGAAGGAGCGGTTGTTGGCCTCGGGGAAGCGGGTGAAGCCGCCGCCGTGGTGGCGGGTGGCCAGGACCCAGAAGCCGACGGCGACCTCGGCGGCGACGCCAGGGGCCTCGAGCTCGAGGGCCAGGGGAGGGGGCTGTGCGGACACCGTGTGCACCTCGTGGGTTCGGTGCAGGGTGCTACGCCCGCGAGTCCAGACCCTTGCAGAGCCACGAGAGCACAGGTCCCGCAGGCCCGCCCAGCTTCAGCGCGCCGGCCTGTGAGCCCGGATGAATTCGAGCGGATGCACGCAGTGCTCCGCGATCTGGGCGTCGGTGCTCAGGCCCATGTCCTGGGGGTAGGCGTCGGCCTTGAAGTTGGTCGTGCGCGTCTCGAAGTGCAGGTGCTCGACGTCCCACAGCTCGCGGTCGGCCACGCCATCGGTCTTGCCGATCGAGCCGATGCGTTGGTCCCGCGCGACGACGTCGCCGAGCTCGACCTCGATGGTCGCGCAGTGGGCGCACTGCGACCAGACTCGCTTGTTGCTGCCGTCCTCGAGGTCGTCGTGCTGGATGAGGATGAGGTTCCCCCACTCCTCGTCGCGGTCCCCGCCGTCGTGCCGGTCTCGGCGTCGGCCTCGCAGGCGGTCAGCAGCAAGGCAGGCAGCAGCAGTGCGATTCGAAGGGTGAGGGGCGTCTTCATGGTCATCCTGGGGTCTTCGGGGTCTGGTCGGCGCCGATGACCCTCATCCGCGCCGCTCCGTCACCAGGGAGACGCGGCTCGCTCAGGCAGGTCGCATTCCTTTTTCCGCCGTGACCAGGAACACCGGGTAGCGCTGCTCCTCCTTCTCCACCGTGTGGGCCGTCACGAAGCGCACCTCGGTGAAGCCGTGCTGCTCGAGCAGCTGCCCCAGCGCGTCGCGATCGAAGCCCGAGTGGTACACGCCTTCGATGTCCGCGGGATGGAAGCTGCCGTCCTCGGCGTCCAGATCGGCGAGGGCGATCCTGCCGCCGGGCTCGAGGTGCGCCGCAAAGGCCTTCACGAGCGCCGTCGTGTCCTCGACGTGGTGCAGCGCCATGGCGCTCACGACGAGGTCGAAGGTCTGGCCGAGTGGCTTCTGGAGGATGTCCTGGCAGACCGCCTCGACCTTGCCGGCCAGCTCGGGCTTCGCGACGAGCACCTCCAGCATCGCCGGGGAGACGTCGACCGCCACGACCTTCGAGACGCGAGGCGCCACGTGAGCGCTGACCAGGCCCGTTCCCGCGCCGAAGTCCAGGACCCGCCAATCCGCCTTCAGCGGCACGTGCTCCAACACCGCCGCGCCGATCCCAGCGGAGAGCCGCCGGACCATCTCGCGGCCATCCCAGTCTTTGGACTTGTCTTCGAACAGGTCAGCCATCGCTCGCTCCTCATGCATCCCGGGTGGGGGCGGTCGGCAGGGTGGCACGGCCTTGGACCGGCCGCGATGGGGAGGGGGGTGCGCGGCTCGCCAAGGCCGCGGTCACGGCCAGAGAAGTGAGCACCCCGGTGTCTGAAACCGAGGTGCTCGTTCTTCAGGGTCTGCAGGCCTCTCCTGCAGTGCGCCCAGGCCGGGTCTCAGTCGAAGACCGCGATGCCGCCTCCGTGGTCCGCGACGAAGACGCGCCCGTCGTGCACGTCGATGCCCGTCGCCTCACCGTGCGTGGCCGCCACGTCGAGCAGCACCGGGGTCGCGGGGTCGGTCCAGTCGATGACCAGCAGGCCCGCGACGCCCCAACCGACGTAGAAGAGCAGCGCGTCGTCGGTCACCAGCAGGTCCACTCCGAGGGCGCCGCCGCCCAGCTCCGCGTACTCCTCGATGTCCTTCAGGCGGAAGCGCGCGGTCACCTCGGGTCGGTGGTCGAGCGGGGAGGGGTAGGGCTCGCCCGACTCCCAGATGTCGAGGGGGTCGACGCCCTCGGGCACCGGCTCGATGAGGTCGGCGATCGTGTAGGCGATGAAGCCGAAGCTGTCGTAGGTGAACCAGGCCATGTCGCCGTGGACCAGGACCTCGACCGAGCGGCCGTCGGCCTTGCCCGTCTTGTCCTCTTCGACCTTGATGGGCTCGAAGACCTTCACGAAGCTCATGTTTGCGGGGTCGGTCGCCTCGATGACGCCCACGCCGCGCTGGCCGGCTGCGACGAAGAGGTAGCGCTGCCCGGTGGCCGGGTCGGTCCAGACCTCGATGCCGCTGGCTCGCCCGAGCGGGGGCC
>JAJDAI010000323.1 GCA_029261955.1 Deltaproteobacteria bacterium
CCCGGTGCAGGGCCACGCGCTGCCCATGGGGCCCTTCATCGTCGAGGTGAGGGCGGAAGGCCGGGCGCCCGCCTCGCTGCCGGTCGTCGTGGACCGACTCCAGAACGTCGAAGCCCGCGTGAGCCTCGTGTGCGATGGGGAGCTGCAGCCCGGCTTCCTGCACATCCCGGGCGGCCCGGTGGTGCTCGGCGGCGACCCCGCAGCGATCTCGGGCCTGCCCGAAGGCACCGTGGACGTGGCCGACTTCGCCATCGCGCGCTACCCCGTCACCGTCGCCGAGTACTTCGTCTACCTCGCCGAGCTCACGGCGCTGGACCCCGGGCAGGCCCGCCAGCGTTCCCCCCGCGTGCGAGGCAACCGGGGGGTGCGGCAGGCGCCGCTGATCGTGATGGATCCGGGTCGCTACGCCCTGCCCTTCACCGACGCTGACGGCACCGTCTGGCACCCCGAACAGCCCATCGTGTCCATCGGACTCGTCGACGCCCGCGCCTTCGCCGCCTGGCGCAGCGAGCGGGACGGTGTGCCCTACCGCCTTCCGCTTGAGGCGGAGTGGGAGAAGGCCGCCCGCGGTCTGGACCACCGGCTCTTTCCCTGGGGCGACGTGTTCGACGCCAGCTTCTGCGTGATGTCCGAGAGCAGCCCCGACGTGCCCGATCTGCCGGCGGTGGGCGCCGTGCCCACCGACTGCTCGCCCTACGGCGTGCGGGACCTCGCCGGCGGGGTCCGTGACTGGTGCGAGTGGGACGAGGGCCTGCCCCCTCCCCCCGGGCGCCACCCGGTGCGCGGAGGCTCCTACGGCACCGTGGAGATCTACTGCCGCTGCGCCTCACGCTCGGTCGTGGGCGAGGACTACGTCGGCTCCCACCTCGGCTTCCGTCTGGTCCAGGTCCTGCGGTAGCGCTCGCCGACGCGCGACAGCCTGCTAGGGTCGAGCTGTGTACCGCCCTGCCCACGATCGGCCGGCACGCATCGTCTGTGTCGACGACGAGCCCGGCAACCTGAGCCTGATGCGCACCTTGCTCGAGGGCCAGGGCTACTCGGTCACGACCTTCGAATCCGGCGCGGCCGCGGCGACCTGGCTGGAGTCCAACGAGCCCGACCTGATCCTCTCGGATCTGCGCATGCCGGGGGTCTCGGGCTTCGACCTGCTGGAGTGGGTGCGCACGCAGCTGCGGCTGGACGGCGTGCCCTTCGTGCTCGTCACCTCGGTGGGCGGCCTGGGCCGGCGCCTGGACAGCCTGCACGCTGGCGCGGACGACTACCTCAACAAGCCGCTCGTTCCCGCCGAGGTGCTCGCTCGCGTAGCGGCCCTGCTGCGCATGCGGCAGCTGGCGCAGCAGGTGGAGCGCCAGAACGTCGAGCTTCGGCGTCGAAACATCGATCTCGAGGAGGCCGTGCGCCAGCGCACGGACGAGCTGGATCGGCTCACGCGGGGCCTGGTCGCGGCCCTGGAGCACGCCAACCTGCTCAACGACCACGACACGGGCAACCACATCCAGCGGGTCTGTTCCTACTCGGGCCTGCTCGCCGACGCCCTGGGCATGGGGCATCAGTTCGTGGGCCAGATCGAGCGCTACGCCGGCCTGCACGACGTCGGCAAGGTGTCGATCCCGGACCACATCCTCAAGAAGGAGGGCCGCCTGACCCGCAGCGAGTGGACGATCATGCAGACCCACTCGGAGAAGGGCTACGAGCTGCTCCGTGCGGCCGGCATGCCCCAGATGGCGCAAGACATCGCGCGCCACCACCACGAGTGGTGGAACGGCAAGGGCTACCCCATGGCCCTGGCGGGAGCCGACATCCCCATGGCCGCCCGCATCGTCGCCGTCGCGGACGCGTTCGACGCCCTGACCACACCCCGCTGCTACAAGCCGGCCTTCGCGATGCACGAGGCCGAGACCCTCATCGAGCGTGAGTCAGGGCGGCACTTCGACCCCGACGTGGTCGATCGCTTCAAGCAGTGCCGCGGTCGGATCCGGAGCATCTCCCTGGAGCTGCGCGACCCCGGCGAGGTGCTGTTGGGCGAGCCGATGCCCAGCGAGTCCGCCCTCATGGCGGTGCAGCCCGACGGCTCCGTGGACGACTTCGACCCCTCGTCGATCGTGGACTCCGCCACGCACTGAAGATCAGGGGTGCTCGACGACGAGCCGCTCGTCGACCTCCAGGTCGCTCCACTCCCCCAGCGATCCGTCCGGCCAGCGAACGCTCAGGCGGTCCACGCGGTCGGCGGGTCCCAGCCCGAACCATGCCAGAGCCGGGCCGCTGCCGTGCACGCCCTGCCCGCCCGCCTGGATGAGCCGGCGCAGGGTCCGGCCGCCGGCCTCCACCTCCACGACCGCGCCCAGTCCGTCGCGGTTGCCCGGTCCGCCGTCCAGCCGCACCGACAGCCAGTGCCAACCGCTGGGGCGCCCCTCGAGCAGCACGGGCTCCCCGGTCTGCGCGGTCAGGACCACGTCGAGCGCACCGTCGCCGTTGAGGTCCCCGACCAGCGGGTTGCGCAGGGCGTCGGGCGGTGCGGGGTGAGCGAAGTCCAGCAGGTCGGGGCGCCCTACGAAGCCGTCGTCGTCCCAGAGCCACAGGCCGGTCTGCTGCTGCCGCGCGTCGCCGCCGTGCGCGATGCGCCCGAACACCACCAGCGCGTCCAGGTCCCCGTCGTTGTCGAAGTCCTCCAGCGCCTGCCCCCAGGACGTGGACTGCTGCTCGGCGTCGTAGGGCAACAGCCCCCAGCTCTGGTCCACGCGGATCGCGGAGCCCATCTCGGCATCCACCGACAGCAGCGGCAGCCGGCCCCAGTTGTCGGACTGGAGGACCTCGATGCGCCCGTCGCCGTCGATGTCGCCCGCCGACACGCCCATGCCGTCGCCGCCGAGCGCCATGCCCCAGGCCAGGGACTCCTCGGTCCAGGGCTGGTCCAGGCTTCCCGGGTTCACCAGCAGGCGTGCAGGCACCAGCAGGGTGCCGCGGTCCTTGACCGAGTACAGGTCGAGGTCGCCGTCCTGGTCGACGTCCAGCCAGGTGGCCGAGAAGCTCTGGCCGCCCAGCGTGCCTGCGGGCGCCAGCATCGAGACGTCCTCGAAGGCGCCCTCCCCCAGCCCGCGCAGCAGGACGTCCTCCGCCCCCCAGGACGCCCCGGGCAGCTCGCCGGGCTCGTGGCGTCCCTGGGCCGAGACGTAGAGGTCGACCTGCCCGTCGCCGTCGACGTCGGCGGCGGTGACCCCCTCGATGGACGGCCCCTCGGGCAGGGTGTGCAGCACGCCGAGGAGCTCGAAGCGCCCGGATCCCAGGTTCCCGAAGAGGAGCAGCTCACGCCTCACGCCCAGCAACAGCTCGGGCCGCCGGTCGCCGTTCAGGTCCAAGGCTGTGACGCAGGACGTGCCGGGCAGCTCCTCGATCCCGGCCCCGGCGACGCGCTCGAAGCTGCCGCCGCTGTTGAGGAAGATCGCGTTGCCGCCGCGCGGGGCCGTGAGCACCAGATCCAGGTCCCCGTCGGCGTCCAGATCCGTGAGGGTGCCGCCGCCGCCGTTGGCCCGATCCTCGACCATGGCGGGCAGCTCGCCCTCGTCCCACCCCGGCGAGCTGAAGTCGAGGCCCCGCGCGAGGGTCCGATCCACCAGCGGCTGCGGCCCGACCAGCGTGAGGACGAGATCGTCGTCATCCGAGGCGGGGAGCTGCTTCTCGAAGACCGCGTCGAGCTCGTCCACCGCGCCCTCGGGGCCGGGCTCCTCGAGCACGGGGCGCAGCGCGGGTTCGTCGGTCGCGGCGCAGCCGGCCAGCAGGATCATCAGGGCAGTCGAGCGCACGCGGTCTTGTCCGCCTCCTACTGCGGTCCCGACAAGGTAGCCGACGCGACCGCCCGAACCCCAGAACGGAAGGAGGGCCAGGCTCCCGAAGGAACCCGGCCCCCGCAGGCGGACCCTCCCAGGCCCAACCCAGATCTTCAGGTCACCAGGAGACGGTGACCACGTAGGCGTACACCGTCTTGCCGTCCGCCGACTCGACGACCACGTCGACCCCGCGGCCGTTGCTGGCCGAGACCGTCGTGGAGTTGGGCGACTTGCCGCCCGTGACGGAGATCTTGACCTTCGCCTTGTCCCCGGTGAGGGAGATGCAGTTCGCCTCGAAGGTGTTCGAACCGAAGGTCTTCGACGCGCTCTTGCCCACGGGCACCTTGAGCTTGCCGGAGCCCGCGGCCTTCCAGCCCCCCACACCGCCGATGCGGTCCAGGTTGCGCTTGATCTTCTTGACCGAGTCGTCCGATCCCGAGGCGCCCGGCGTGCCCTGAGCCACCGTGACGTTCACCGAGATGTCCGCCCCCGCGTAGGCCTCCGAGCCCACCGTGAGTTGGCCGGAGGGGCTCACGCTCGCGAGCCCTCCCACCAGGAAGAAGGCCGCCGCCACCATCAACATCCGCATGTTCAGCATCCGCATCATGTTCCTCTCACCCCTCGTCGGAGGCGTCGGCTTCGATGAACCAGACAATGGGGGGCAGGTCGTCCGTCTCCGGCTGGACCATCGCGATCTGGCCCTCCGACTCCACTTCTTCGATGACCGAACTTCCATCGGCCAGCGCCGTGGGCGCCACCGTGGACTCCGGCCCGCCGATGAGCGCGAAGGCCAGCACCGCCGCCATCACGGCCGCCGGTGCGAGCATCCACTGCCACCAGGGCCGGGAGCGGGCGCCGAGCGGTTCAGCCGAGCTGGCCACCATCTCGCGGGCTCGCTCGCGGTCGTCCTGCCCGGTCTCCAGCGTGAGCGGCCCCTTGGGCAGCTTGCCGCGGACGTCCGTCCAGAAGTCGGTGAAGTCCTCGGCCGCCACCGCTTCGACGATGTCGATGCGGATGGAGTCCGAGAGCTGTCGCAGCCCGTCGAGCAGGGCAGCGGCTTCGGGGTCGTCAGCCAACAGGCGCTCGGCGAGGGCGGCTTCGGAGCCGATGGTCTCCCCGTCGTAGTAGCGCTGGATGAGCTGGTCGCGTTCTTCGGTGTTCATGATCATGTCCCTCACCGCGCGTCCTTGAGGATCTGCTGAAGCTTCTTTCGTCCGTAGTAGAGCCGCGACATCACCGTGCC
>JAJDAI010000324.1 GCA_029261955.1 Deltaproteobacteria bacterium
CCCTGGAGGAGCTGAAGCGCCTCAAGGTGCATCCCCGTGAGCTCCTGCCCAACCGCGTCTTGATGGAGCGGGCCCAGCGCATCTACGAGCGGCTGACCCACAAGGCTCGGGAGGGGCTGGACCCCTACCTCTTCGCCTTCGAGGCTGCGTTGGAGCAGCAGGACACCGACGCCATCCGCGCGGCCAGCGACGGCCTCCGGGAGGCGGTGCGCCGGGCGCGGAGCGAGGCGTGAGCTCGCTGCTCGTCCAGACGCGCGCCCGCTGGGCCCAGCGACCGACGCCCATGGACCGCGAGACGCGCAACACGATGACGATGGTCTGGCCCCCCTGGCTCGAGCAGGGCGACCTCCTCTTCAAGCTGGTCGGCGGCTGGCCGCAGCTCTACGAGGGCGGGCGCGTGGTCTGGGCGCGGGTGCTGGTCGCGAACGAGGTGCTGTGGAAGCCCGGCCAGACGGCCGCCGTGGCGGTTGTGCTGTGGAGCGAGGACCCGCTGGTGGATCGAAACCCCGGCGCGCTGAGTCCCGCGCTGGAGGCGGCGCGGGTGCTCGGGGCTGGCAAGGCGGTGCCCTACGCCCCCGCGGAGCGGGCTCGCAAGCTGCTCCGGAACGACCGCGGGCGGGGCTGGAAGGTGCCCCTGCCCACGGAGCTCACCAACGGGGTGGTCACCTGGGTCTCGACCCCCATCATCGACCCCCGCATGCTCCCGGGGCACCACCTCGCGGACGGGCTGCTGCCCTGGTTGGTCTGGCCGGAGGCCACCGACCTGTCGATGCCGCTGCCCGCGCGCTGGTGGTCCGAGGAGCTGCTTCGGCGCTGGACCCCCGCGAGCTGAGCCCTACAGCTCGAGGTGCGTTCGCAGCATCTCCACGTCGAGCACGCACTCCTGGGACCGGTTGGTCTTCTTCGGCCGCAGCGCCTGGGGCAGGTCGCGCTGCACGGCTTCGTCCAGCAGGTTCGGGAAGAAGGCCAGCGGGGTGCGGCCGCCCGGCTTCCAGGCGCCGAAGCGGTTGAGGATCTTGGAGCCGCAGAGGGCGCAGAAGGCGCGCGTGATGGTGCCTCCGGGCTTCGTGAACTCGTTGAGGTGCTCGGCGCCGGCCGTGATCTCGAACATCGGCTCGTCCACACAGGCGACGTGGTAGAGCGGCGCGGCGTGGGCCCGGCGGCAGCTGTCGCAGTGGCAGTAGGCGGTGAAGATGGGGCACTCGCCGGCGGGGATGGTCACCGCGAACTGAATCGCCCCGCAGTAGCAGTGGCCGGTGACGTCGACTTCGGGGGTGGCTTCGCTCATCTCGGGGTCTCCAGGGGATCTCAGGGCAGCAGGGCGTGAAGGCGTTCGATGAGGTCGTCGGTCCGCAGCGCGGAGCCGTGTCCGGGGATCAGCAGCGCCGGCTCGATCCGGTCGATCGTAGCCCGCAGCCAGCGGTCGTAGCCGGGGCGGTCGAGCGCCATCAGGCGGCGCTGCCATGGGTTGCGGCTCAGGCCCTGGCCGAAGCCGAAGGCCCAGAGGAAGGCCGCCGAGAAGGCGCCCGAAGCCCGCAGGTTTGCGAAGGCGTCGCCGCAGTACAGCGCCGGGTCGGGCCCGCCGCAGCTGAGCCAGACCTCGCCGCTGCGCATGTCGGGCAGCTCCAGCAGGCTGATCTCCGGGCCCAGCCGACGCTCCAGTCCGCTCAAGTCCTCGACCCGCTCCACCTTGCCGCGCACCCGCTTGAGCGCGGCGTCGCCGGCGTGCACGCTCGCCTCGGGGAAAGCGGCCGCCCAGGAAGCCAGGCCCGCGCGGTGGTAGCCGTTGGGCGCCAGGATCGCGGTGACCCGACCTCGGGCCTGAAGGGCTTCGAGGCGGGCCTCCTCGGGCTTGGGACCGGGGCTGACGACCAGGAGCTCGTCGTCGCCGAAGCCCACGACCAGGGTCGTCGTCAGGTTGCCGGGCCCGGTGGAGTAGGTGCCGCTCAGCAGCGAGCAGCTGCTGTCCAGCACGGTCCAGGGACCGTCCTCGAGCGAGGGGGTGGGGCTGTCTTGCGCGGGCATGAGCCCGCGAACCTAGCTCCTGCGGGGTGCCGGTGCTCTAGGGAGGTGGCGCGTAGTCGTAGGCCGTCATCTTGTGCAGCGTGGTGACGATGCCCCTCATCCCCTCCTCGGACGTGCTGCCGATGTCGCCTCGCCCGCTGCGGATCCAGGCATCCAGGAAGTCGAAGAGGTCGCGGCCCACCCAGCCGCGGTCGCTCACCATCGACGCGTTGATCCCGAACTCGTTGAGCATCAGGCCCCAGATCGCGTCGTCGCGCGAGCTGACGGTGTCGTAGGTCTCGTTGGTGGTGTCGTGCAGGTCCCAGAGAATGGACGCGACCGCCGCCTCGCTGATCTCACCGGCGAAGGCGTCGCCCTGGGTGCCCAGGCGCATGCCGTCGCCACTGCCGTCAGCGGCCCGGACCGGCAGGGTGTCCAGGGTCACGCGCCAGCGGTAGCCATCAGCTCTCCCGTTGACCATCTGGCGGGAATCGGCCGCGACGCAGCCGAAGTAGTGCGCCCAGCCTTCGCTCCAGGCCTTGGTGGGTCGCTCCCAATTGAAGACGTCATGGTCCCCGCCCCCCGAGTCGTCGACGCTGTAGGTCTCCATGACCATGTGCCCGTACTCGTGCAGCAGCGTGGTCTCGTCGTACTCATCGGGGTCAACGGTCCGGCCGGCGACGTAGATGCCCCAGGGGTCCTTCGAGAAGGCGGTCTTGTGGCCCTCGCCCTTGTTCCAGTACCAGATGAGCGGTCGCGGGGCGGTCCGTGTGTGGGCCCGCAGGTACTCGAGCCCGCGCACGCCGGCGTCGAAGATGTTCAGGGCGCCGGCGCCCTGGTTCTGGGTGACCGCCATGTCGACGGTGTTGTGCGGGTCGGCCTCGGCCTCGAAGGTCTGCTCGGTCTCCCAGGCCCACATCTCCTCGTCCAGGTCCCAGAACGCGCTGGTGTCGTAGTTGAGGACCCGCTGGCGGACGACGGCGTCGTCCTGGGTCGCGATCGCGCGGACCTTGTAGGTGGGCGTGCTGTCCTCGGTGTCCAGGAAGCGCACGAGGTAGCGCCCCGCCCGGTCGGTCCTGGCCTCACCCAAGACGGAGCCGTCCGGCCGAATGGCCTGCACCGTGATGAAGCGCGCGGGCTTGAAGCCGTCGAAGCGGAGGCTGCTCGCGCCAGGCGTGAAGTCCTCGTAGGTCACCTGCCCGGCCACCGAGTAGCCGCAGCCCGGGTTGGTGAAGGTGAACTCCTGGGCGCCGCTCTCCCCCAGCGCGAAGGGGTGCTCCTCGGGGGAGTCGTCGCCACAGTGGTGGATGGTCAGCGTGCCCGAGGCGCTGCCGACCTCGCAGTCGTCGTACATGTTCACGCGCACTGTGAAGTCGCCCGGCGGGGCCTGGCCGTCGGGCCAGAAGATGTTCTCGGTGTTGACCCCGTCGATGTTGCAGCCGGGGTTCGAGTCGAGGTCGAGCGAGCCGCCCGTCGCCGACGTGGTGTGCGCGTAGTAGATCTCCTCGCCCGAGGGCTCGATGACGTGCAGATCGACGTCGGTGGCGGTGTTCCAGGTGATGCCGACCTGGACCTCGCCGAAGCCGACCTCCTGGCCGCTGAGCGCCCAGCTCATGACGTTGCGCGGGCGGGACGTGCCGGCGATGAGCGCCATGCGGACGGTGATGCCGATGTCGCGCGCGGCAGGCAGCTGGGCGAAGAAGTCCTGGGCGAAGCGCACGGACAGGGTCGGCAGCGCCTGCTCGGGATCGACCGGCATGCGGAAGTGGCCTTCGAAGCCGTCGACCGCCAGCAGCAGGGCGGTGGGGGGCTCGACGCCCGTCCAGTCGACCTCCCAGGTCACCGTCTGGCCGGTCACGAAGGAGGTGGCGCCGAGCAGACCGAGGCCCTCGGGGCCGGTCGAGCTGGGGTCGGCCTCGACCAGGGGGGCGGGCTGCCAGCCAGCTTCGGCGACCTCGAGCGGAGGGGCTCCGCCGAGCAGCGGACGCACCGCGAACCAGCCCTCGGTGTACTCGGTGCTGCCGTCGGCGAGCGTGACGGTCGCGCCGATCCGGCAGTCCCCCGTGGCGCCGGCGGCCACGGTCAGCTCCTGGGGTGAGGGGCCGGTGGTCGCTGTGAGGGTGCCGCAGCCATCGCCGGTCGGCTGCACGGCGATCTCGGTGGCGTCCGCGTGCTCGGCCACGACGACGACCTCGCCGCCGGGCGCGGGGTGCTCGGGGTAGGCGTAGATGGTGGGCAGGTGGTCGAACTCGAAGTCGTCCAGGCCGCCGCTGTGGTCGGTCCAGTCCGGCGTCCGGGGGGGCTCGGGCGTGGGCTCCGGCGTCGGCTCGACCGCGTCGTCGTCGTCCTCGGGCGCGGTGGCGAGGCAGCCGCCGATCAGGGCCGCGAGGAAGAGGAAGAGGATGAGGTGGGACAGGGTGGTCTGGGCACGCACGGTTGCCTCCCGGTCAGTCGTCCAAAAGCTCCAGGGAACAAGGGAGCAAAGCGCGTGCCAGGGGCGCTTCCGCGGGAGGTGGGTCCGATCGCCCGGCGATCGGGGAGTCAGGGGGTGCGAAGCCGCACGCAACCCGCCGGAAAACGGGGAGTTCTCACCGCGATCAGCGGCGGCGGCGCATCAGCAGGAGCAGGGGGAGGAGCAGCAGGGCCCCCGATCGCGAAGGCGCAGCCGTGCAGCCGCATTCCGGGCCGCCCGTGAGCAGGTCGTCGGCCGAGTCGTCGTCGTCGTCATCACCCGAGGCCGGCGGGTCGAGGTCGTCGCAGGTGCCGTCGCCGTCGCTGTCGCCGGTGGCGTCGTCGCCCTCGCAGAGGTCGTCGGAGTCGCAGGCCCCGTCGCCGTCCGTGTCGTCCGCGGCGTCGAGCGGGCAGGGATCGTCCGAGTCGCAGACGCCGTCGCCGTCCGTGTCG
>JAJDAI010000325.1 GCA_029261955.1 Deltaproteobacteria bacterium
GCTGGACTGGCGCGTCGAACACCACCTGGATCGGCGCAAGCACTCCGTCTTCAACGTGCTCTCGGCCGTCTACCAGCTCCTGGTGGTCTGGGGTGCCGTCGCCGTCTGGGACCTCGCTTCGTCCATCACGCTGCTGCGCAACCGGGGCTTCGTCACGCTGGGCCTGATCCTGGCCTTCGGCGCCCTCGTCGTCTGGTTCCTGCGCGCCAAGGTGCACAGCGACTACTACGGCCGCTGGCGCGAGCAGCGCAAGAAGCCCTCACGCCCCGGCAACAGCCTGGGGGCCTTCACGGACCTGCGCGACCGGGTGAACCCCGAACTCAACGCCTTCTTGCCCGTGCAGTACGAGGACTCCCTGCGCCTCGCGACCCTGCGCGGCTCCCCGCCGCTGCGCAGCCTGGGACCCAACGGCGAGGCCTGGGGCGAGGGGCCAGAGACCAACTTCCCCGGCCGCGGCGACCACGAGTGGTACCGGATGGTCTGGATCTCCTGGCGGCTGTGGCCGCTGACCGGGATCACCGCGCCTGATCCCTCCACCGGCTGGCACCCGCCACCCGAGCCGTGGATCTACGAGGCGGAGATCGCGGCGGGCACCTTCCTGGCGAGTTCGGTCTTCGCGCTGCTCGTCATGGCGACCAACCTGCCCCTCGCGGGCCCCCTGCTCGTGGCCTTCGTGCTGTGGCCGGTGGGCTACTTCGGGGGCCGGTTCGCACGCCAGGAGTTCGCGCGCCGCAAAGCCGCGGGATCGCTGCCTTCAGGCTGACCGTCGGGCGTTTTCGGGGTCGGATCGCAGCCCGGGATCGATCGGACTTTCGGGGTCGGATCGGTTGACACCCAGAACCCCGTTGGGTACTTGGGCCCCGCTTCCGGGATTGCCGGCTTCGAACCGGGTTCCGACAGGACCCGAAGCAAGGGTCGCGGAAGTGGCTGATTCATTGGAATCCAGAGACGGGAACGAGCCCGAACGGCCAGGGGAGGCTTTGCCTCCGCCGGTCATCGACGGTGTTCCTCCAGGGGTCGGGCGCGTGGTGTTTCTCGCCGCGTTGCTGCTCATCCCCGCATCGGTGGCCGGTTGGTCGCTGGGCGGTTGGGAGAGGGCTCTGGGGGTGCTCGGAGGCGGAGCGGTCGCCGTCGTCAACTTCTGGCTGCTGGCCCGAATCGTGGTGAAAACCACGGCAGGGCAGGAGCTGGCGTTGCCGACGATGCTCAGTCGCCTCGCAGTGAAGTTCGGCCTGTTGGCCGGCTCGCTGGTCGTGGTGGTGCTCATCCTGCGGATGGATGCGCTGGGAGTCCTCATCGGACTCAGCGTCATCTTCGCCGCAGTGCTCTTGTCTCAGGTGGTCGAGTGGTTGACGTGAGGGGCTTTTTCGCCCCGCAACTGGAGAGCGCGCTCAGATGATGCCCGCAGTCCTCGCGTCCGAAGGTGCGTTCACGTGGCTTGGCTTGCTGCCGTTCCTGCAAGGGGACGCGGCGAAGTACAACGCGCTGACGCACTCGACCCTGGCGGTCTTGATCACCCTGGTGCTGGCCTGGCTGGCGCGCTCGTCGATGATGCGCGCCGCGAAGGGGCCCGAGGGCCTCATCCCCGAGGCGAACCTCAAGCCGCGCAACTTCTTCGAGCTCTACGTCGAGGGCATCCTCAACATGACGCGGGGCGTGCTCGGGAAGGACGCGGAGCGCTTCTTCCCGCTCATCGGCGGCCTGTTCCTCTACGTCCTCGTGAGCAACATGCTGGGGCTGCTCCCCGGCTTCCTGCCTCCGACCGACCAGCTGAACACCAACATCCCGATGGCCCTGATCGTCTTCGGCGTCTACAACGTCTCCGGCATCATGCGGCAGGGCTTCGTGAACTACATGAAGCACTTCATGGGCCCGGTGCTCTGGCTGGCCCCGCTGATGTTCGCCATCGAGATCGTGTCGCACCTCGTGCGCCCGCTGTCTCTGTCGGTTCGCCTCTACGGCAACATCTTCGGCGACCACCTGGTCCTCGAGATCTTCATGAACGAGTTGCCGGCAGTCCTGGGCGCAGCCCTGGGCTACGGCCTCCCCGTGATTTTTCTGGCTTTGGGCATCTTCGTGTCCTTCATCCAGGCCTTTGTGTTTTCGCTCCTGAGCACGATGTACATCGGGCTCGCCATCGCGCACGACGACCACTGATTTGACCCCCAGGTGGTGAAGGCCACCAAACGGAGAACCCCATGCGCAAGTTCCGCTTCCTCGCCGTTCCCCTGACCCTGCTCGCTGTGCTGCTCGTGCCCCAGATCGCCTTCGCGGCTGACGAGGCCGGCGCCGGCTCCATCGGCCTCGGTGCCGGCATCGCCATCGGCGTCGCCGCCATGGGCTGTGGCATTGGCCAGGGTCTCGCTGCCTTCGCCGCGCTGCAGGGCATCGCCCGCAACCCCAGCGCTGCCGGCAAGATCCAGACCCCGATGATCATCGGTCTGGCCCTGATCGAGTCGCTGTGCATCTACGCGCTCGTCATTGCCTTCTTCCTGCAGGGCAAGGTCTAGCTGAGACTCAGCCCCCCGGGGCTGACCTCGCAGAGCTTTCGGGGCGGTCCACCATGTGTGGGCCGCCCTGTCCTGCTTGGGGATTCGGGTCTGTCGGAGGATCTGAGGTCCTCTGGTAGGATGCCGGCCCCTTGGAATCCCCTGAATCCTGGGGTCGAGCTCGCGCTCCGACGCACCCTGGAGGCACCGCCATGCGCCGCTTCTCGCTGATCCTTCTCGTCGCCCTCGCCGCCCTCGCGCTGCTGGCTGCCCCTGCCTTCGCCAAGAAGAAGAAGAAGAAGAAGGGTGAAGAGGCGCCCCCGCCGGTCGGCCTGGTGAAGGTCGGCAAGATGGACTGCTATGCGCCGCCGGACTTCGCGGCCATGAACAACAGCAACCGCCGCCTGGCTCGCAACGACGCGCTGCAGTACCTGCAGGCCCTCGTCAACGGCGAGATCCTCAACGGCGACTTCAAGATCCAGAACGACGAGAACCTCATCCTCTTCGAGACGGCTTTCCTGGGCCGCCCGCAGCTGCTGGACGACTGGCTGGCCGTCAACTTCAAGATGTGCAACGACGTCGGCAAGGGGAAGATGAAGCCGTCGGAGTACGCGTCCTACCTGGACGGCATCGGCCGCGAGCTGGAGTCGGGCGAGTGCTACAAGCCGCTCGACTACGAGTACCACAACTTCCTCGACGTCCAGGCCGGCTGGCAGTTCCGCATCCACGTCTGCAAGGGCGACAAGTTCCTGGTCGAGACCACGACCCTGGAGAACGGCAAGTACACCGTCGCGGACGCCGGCAAGCCGGCCAAGAACGTCTACATGCTCGCTGATGGCCAGCCCCTCGCGGGCTTCGGGCTCTACGAGAAGACGGACACCCTGCCCGAGGGCGTCGTCGCCGAGCCGGCCGGGGACCGCGGTCCGGTGGCGGAGGAGGCCTGGGGCGCGCTCATC
>JAJDAI010000326.1 GCA_029261955.1 Deltaproteobacteria bacterium
CGGCAGTCCGCAGGGCGACCCCACCGTCCCCTGCTACGGTTGCGGCCGCGTGGAAGACCTCATCTCCTGGCTCGTCGAGGACGGCCGCGGATACCCCTTCATCTTCGGGACCCTGCTCCTGAGTGGGATCGGGATTCCGATCCCCGAAGACGTGCCGCTGATGGCCGCCGGCGTGCTGGCGGCCCACGGCGGGCTGGGCGTTCCCGTGGCTTCGGGGTTCTGCATCCTCTTTCTGCTGGCGCGGGACTCGATCGTCTTCTTCTTGGGACGTCGCTACGGCATGAAGCTGCTCAACAGCCGCTTCGGCCAGCGGATCGTGAAGCGCGAGACGGCCGAGATGATGACCGCGAAGGTGCGCGAGCACGGGATCAAGGTCGTGCTGGGAGGGCGCTTCGCGGTGGGGGTTCGCTCCGCGATCTTCTTCGCGGCCGGCGTGGCCGGGGTCTCGCCGCGCGCCTTCCTCGCCGCCGATGGCGCCGCCGCGATCGTGTCGGTGCCCCTGTGGATCCTGTTGGGCTGGTACTTCGCCGAGCAGTTGGAGAGACTCGCCCCGCTGGTGGAGGACATCCGCGTCGGCCTCGTGGCCGCCCTGGTCCTCGCCATCATCTTCCTCGTGCTGCGCGCGCGCAGGACGCGGGCGGAGGCGGCGTGAACGAGACCCCCTTGGAGCTCCCGGTCCAGGTGCGCGACCTGCCCGCGATGCGGGTGGCCAGGCTCCCTTACGGCGGGCCCGCTGCGAACATCGGCCAGGCCTTCGACCGCGTGAACACCTTCGTGCTGGAGCGCGGCATCGGGCCCTGCGGGCCGCTCATCGGCAGCTACGCCCGCATCTTCGAGCCGGACATGGACGTCTCCGCGACGGTCCTCGTGCCCGTCACCCGCCTGCTGGACGCGCAGCTCGATCCCGACATCGAGACCCTCCGCCTGCCGCGGCTCCGCGCCGCCTGCCTGATGTACTCGGGGCCCATGTCGCCCGCCTTCCGGCGGCACCACTTCGACCTGTTCGCCTGGATGGACGCGCACTCGCTCCCGCGGGCGGGCACGGCACACCAGCACGCCTACATCGCGGGCACCGGCGCCTCCTCGGAGTGGACGGTGGAGATCCGCGTACCCATCGTAGGCGGCAGGGCGCCAGACCTCGCGCTCTAGGCGACCGGCCACAAACAGCATGGCCCCGGACCGACCGCGCGGTATATTCCGCGCGCTTTGCGCGGAGACCCCATGATCCTTCGATCCCTCCTGGGCCTGCTGGTCCTTCTTGTCGGCTGCCCGCAGCCCGGCGACGACGACGACTCCGCCATCCTCCTGGACGATGACGACGTCACGGCCGCGACGGACGACGACGACGCGACCGCAGACGACGACGACGCGACCGCGGACGACGACGACGCGACCGCAGACGACGACGACGCGACCGCGGACGACGACGACGCGACCGCGGACGACGACGACGCGACCGCAGACGACGACGACGCGACCGCAGACGACGACGACGCGACCGCAGACGACGACGACGCGACCGCAGACGACGACGACGCGACCACGGACGAGATCGTGCGCTTCATCGCCATGGGCGACACCGGCGAGGGCTTCTCGGACCAGAACCCCAACTCGCTGGTCATCGAGACCGTCTGCGCCAGCCACGGCGGCTGCGACTTCGTGCTGCTGATGGGCGACAACTTCTACGACGTCGGCGTGGAGTCGGTCACCGATCCCCAGTGGGACGACAAGTTCGAGGACCCCTACGCGAACCTCGATCTGCCCTTCTACCCGACCCTCGGAAACCACGACGGCGGCCTCTGGGGCACGGGCGCGGAGCTGTGGAAGGGCGACATCCAGGTCGACTACACGAACTACAGCGACAAGTGGACGATGCCGGGCCGCTTCTACAAGCACAGCCACGGCAACGCCGACTTCTTCGCGCTGGACACGAGCTCCGTCTTCTTCGACGGCTTCGACATCCTGTTCAACAGCTACGCCGACCTGACCGACGCCCAGGCCGACTTCCTGCAGGCCGAGTGGGCGGGCGCGTCGACGGGCCTGTGGCGCATCGCCTACGGCCACCACCCCTACCTGTCCAACGGCCCCCACGGGAACGCCGGCATGTACGAGGGCTTCCCGTTCATCCCCTATGTCTCGGGCGACGAGATCAAGGACTTCATGGAGGCCAACGTCTGTGGCGAGGCCGACATCTACATCGACGGCCACGACCACAGCCGGCAGATCCTCGTCGACACCTGCGACGGCACACGCCTGATCGTCTCCGGCGCGGGCGCCAAGACCTCCGAGCTCGGCGGCAGCAACGCCGTGGAGTACGAGGACGCCGACACCCCCGGCTTCTTCTTCTTCGAGATCGACGGCAACACGATCTCGATCGAGGCCTGGGACGAGACCGGCGCCATGAACTTCTCCACGATGATGACGAAGTAGCGAGCGCCCCCCATCCGCAAGCTCCTTCCCTGGACCCGCGGGCCGGACCGCGAGGTCTACCGCTCCCGCCTCTTCCACATCACGCAAGCGGAGTCGGCCTCGGCGCTGGACCCCAGCCGCTCGGGTGACTTCATCCGCATCCGGCACCCTCGCTGGGTCAACGTCGTCGCGCGCACCGAGGGCGGCCAGGTCGTGCTCATCGACCAGTACCGCCACGGGACGCGCACGATCACGACCGAGATCCCGGGCGGCATCGTCGAGGAGGGTGAGGACCCCGTCGACGCGGCGCTGCGCGAGCTGCGCGAGGAGGCAGGCTGCATCGGCGGGACCGCGACGCTGCTCGGGGTCGTCGATGCGAACCCGGCCATCCAGGACAACCAGTGCTTTCACGTGCTCGTGGACGGCGTCCGCCTCGACGGGGAGCAGGACCTGGACGAGCACGAGGAGATCGCCGTGCGGCTGGTGGACGGCGCGTCCATCCCCGGGCGCATCCGATCGGGGGAGATCACGCACTCGCTCGTGCTGTCCGCCTTTCACCTGCTCGCCCTGCACGAGCCGACGGAGTCTTGATTGGACGAGCTGACGGACGAGCAGATCACCGAGCTGCGGGCCCAGCTGGAGGCCAGCCTGATCGAGATCGAAGCGGGCCTCGAGGGCGCTTCGGATCGCACCGCGACAGTCGATCTGGATCAGCCGATCGGCCGCCTGAGCCGCATGGACGCGATGCAGCAGCAGGAGATGGCGAAGGAGCAGATGCGGCGCAACCGCCTGCGCGTCGCGCAGATCAAGCAGGCGCTGACGCGCTTCGAAGACGGGGAGTACGGCCTCTGCGGGCAGTGCGAGGAGCCCATCGGCTACAAGCGCCTGAGGGCCCGGCCGGAGGCGCCGCTCTGCGTCGAGTGCCGATCCGAGATCGAACGACGTTGAGCCGATCGCGGGGCGCCGCAGACACGTGCCCTTGACAGTTCGTGCTCGCGCAGGCTTGTTCAGGCATCGATTTTTCGAACGGGACAGGCCCGTTCTCCGCACCCTCAGGAGTCTTTCCACATGGCCTCGTCCCTCCGCCAGTTGCTGGCGCTGCTGCTCGCCCTTCCCCTTGCTTTCCTCTTCGCCGGCTGCCCTGCCAACGGCTCCGGCGACGACGACGACAGCGCCGCTGACGACGACGACGACGCGGCCGACGACGACGACGACAGCACGCCGCCGACCGACGACGACGACGACAGCACGCCGCCGATCGACGACGACGACGACGACGCGACCGACGGGCCGGCGCTGGAGTGCGACGGCAGCCTCCCGATCATCTCGGAGCTCGAGCCCAACGACGAGGTCGGCCAGGAGGACGCCATGGGCGGACCCCACAACCGGGGCTTCTGCTACGAGGGCACCTACACCTGCGGCAACGCCCAGGCCTACGACGGCGTCGACCTGCTGAGCTTCTGGCTCCCCGCCGACCGCTCCATCAGCATGGTCACCGCCTGGAACACCAGCGCGGACGTCGACGGCTACCTCTACACCGCCGAGACCTACGGCCAGCAGGACGCCGAGCCGGTCATCGGCTACGACAAGGGCAACGTGTCCCCCGAGGACGACGCGGCTGACGTCACCGCCGGCCAGGAGTACCTGATCATGGTCGCCTGCTGGTCGGGCACCAACGGCGGCTTCGCGCTGACCGTGACCTACGACGAGCTGGGCATCGGCGACGACGACGACGACGACTCGGCTGACGACGACGACTCCGCCGATGATGACGACTCCGCCGACGACGACGATGCCGCCGACGACGACGACTCCGCCGACGACGACGATGCCGCCGACGACGACGACTCGGCCGACGACGACGACTCGGCCGCGCGCTAGTCCGACCGAACGCTTCAGGAGGCCCCCCTCGCCGCGGTGAGGGGGGTCTTCTGCGTTCTGGGTCGCAGAGCACCCGACGCCACCTCGCGACGCGGGCCCCTCTGCTACATTTCGCCGCCATGTTCCGCCGCCTGCTCATCGCCAACCGAGGAGAGATCGCGCGCCGCATCATCCGTGCGTGCGACGCCCTCGGGATCGAATCCATCGCGGTGCACAGCGAGGCCGACGCAGGCCAGCCCTTCGTCGCCGAAGCCACCCACTCCATCTGCATCGGCCCGGCCCGCGCGTCCCAGTCCTACCTGGACATGGAGACCATCCTGCAGGCCGCCGCGCAGACCGAGGCCCAGGCCATCCACCCCGGCTACGGCTTCCTGTCCGAGAACGCGCTGTTCGCCCGCATGGTCCAGCAGCAGCGGCTCGCCTGGGTCGGTCCACCGCCCGCCGTCATCACGCTCATGGGCGAGAAGGCCTCGGCGAAGAAGGCGGCCGACGCGGCCGGCTTGCCGCTGGTGCCAGGCTCCGCGGGGCTTCTGTCCAACATCGACGAGGCCTTGGCGGTCGCCGAGACGGTCGGCTACCCGGTCCTGATCAAGGCCGACGCCGGCGGCGGCGGCAAGGGCATGCGCCGCGCCGACGACGCGGCCGGGCTGCAGCAGGCCTGGGACGAAGCCCGGCAGGAGGCGCTCGCGTCCTTCGGCTCGGCCGAGGTCTACCTGGAGAAGTACCTGGCCTCGGCCCGGCACATCGAATTCCAGGTCCTGGCGGACTCCTGGGGCAACGCGGTCCACCTCTTCGAGCGCGAGTGCTCCATCCAGCGGCGGCACCAGAAGCTGCTGGAGGAGGCGCCGAGCGTCGCCCTCAGCCACGAGCAGCGCATGGCGATGGGCGCGCGGGTGGCCGAAGCCTCCGCGCGGCTCGGTTATGTCGGAGCCGGCACCGTCGAGTTCCTGCAGGACCCCGACAGCGGCGAGCTCTACTTCATCGAGATGAACACGCGGCTGCAGGTCGAGCACCCGGTGACGGAGGAGATCACGGGCATCGACCTCGTCCAGGCCCAGATCCGAATCGCCGCGGGCGAGCGCCTCTGGTTCACGCAGGACGACGTGCGCATCGACGGCCACGCCATCGAGGTGCGCCTGAACGCGGAAGACCCCGAAGACGACTTCCGGCCCAGCCCCGGAACGGTGGAGGCCTTCTCCTTCAAGCCGGCCACGACGGGCCGCCTGCGCGTCGACGCCGCCATCGAGCCCGGCATCCGCATCCCGCCCTACTACGACTCGATGATCGCCAAGGTCATCGGTTGGGGTCAGGACCGCGACGAGGCCATCGCCACCTTGCGGACCGCCCTGGAGGGGCTCGAGGTGGTCGGTGTTCCCACGACCGCGGGGCTGCAGGCCGACATCCTCGCCGCGCCCGACTTCGTGGCCGGCGACCTGCGCGTCGGCGTCATCCCCGGCCGCCCGGAGCTGAGCTGATGGCCAAGGTCCTCCTGCAGCCCATCGGTTCTGGCCGCGAAGCCGCCCTCGATTCGGCGACCTACGAAGCGCAGACGGCGACCATGACCGCGCGCGAGCAGCGCTTCGTGGACGCGCGCGCCGTGGTGGCCGACGGCTGGGGCGACACCGGCCGCGCCCGCGTGCACCGCAAGGGCAAGCTGACCACCTGGGAGCGCCTCGACCGCCTCAAGGACGACGACGCGCCGCTGCTGCCCGTCGGCACCTTCGTCAACTTCGGCCTGGAGTTCGGGGATCGAAAGCAGACCTCGCCCGGCGCCGGCGTCGTCACCACCTTCACGCGCGTGCACGGCCGCTGGGTCATGGTCATCGCCAACGACAACACGGTCGCGAGCGGCTCCTGGTGGCCGCGCACGCCGGAGAAGATCGAGCGGGCGCAGGAGATGGCGCGCAAGCTCCGCGTCCCCGTGCTGTACCTCGTCGACTGCTCGGGGCTGTTCCTGCCGGAGCAGGCCAACACCTTCCCCGGGGCGAAGGGCGCGGGCCACATCTTCAAGATGAACGCGCTGCTGAGCGCGGAGGGCGTGCCGCAGATCGCGGGCGTCTTCGGCGACTGCATCGCCGGCGGCGGCTACATGCCGCTCATCAGCGACAAGGTCTACATGACCGAGATCGCGTACATGGTCATCGCCGGCGCGGCCCTCATCAAGGGCGCGAAGTCGCAGGCCATGACCTCGCACGGCATCGGCGGCGCCGACGTGCACGTGGGCATCTCGGGCTGCGCCGACTTCCGCGTGCCCGACGACCCGCACTGCATCGACGCCATGCGCCGCGAGGTGGCCACGCTGCCGACCTCGGCCGTGCCCTACTACCGCTACGGCCTCAGCGCCGACCAGCCCCGCTTCGCCCCGACCGAGCTCACCGGCCTGCTGCCGGCGGACCACCGCGTCGCCTACGACATGAAGGAGGTCATCGCCCGGCTGGTCGACTCGTCCCTCTTCTGGGAGGTCCTGCCGAACATCGGGCGCGAGGTCATCACGGGCATCGCGCGCATCTCGGGGCTGTACGTCGGCATCCTGGCCAACGCCTCGGGCCTCATCGACGACCCCGACACCCCCGGCGCGAAGAAGCCCTCGGGCATCCTCTACAAGCAGGGCATCGCCAAGCTCGCCGCCTTCTCGCGCGCCTGCAACGACGACGGGATCCCGCTGCTCTGGCTGCAGGACATCTCGGGCTTCGACATCGGCCCCGAGGCCGAGGCGCACGGCCTGCTCGGCTACGGCAGCTCGCTCATCTACACGAACAGCACGAACACGGCGCCGATGGCGACGATCCTGCTGCGCAAGGCCAGCGGCGCGGGCTACTACGCCATGTCGGGCCTGCCCTACGACCCGGTCCTGCAGCTGAGCACCCCGGTCACGCGGCTGAGCGTGATGGAGGGCCGCACCCTGGCCATCGGCGCCTTCAACACGAAGCTGGACGACGAGTTCAACATCGTGAGCGACGACCCCGAGGAGCGCGCGAAGATCGAGGCCGGCATGAAGGCCGTGGAGGCCCGCATCGAGGCCGACATGGACCCCATGGCGTCGGCCCGGCAGATGGACACGGACGAGATCGTGCTCGTGGACGAGCTGCGCCAGCGCCTCGTCGCCTGGGCCGAGATGACCTACCAGTCGCCGGGCGGACGGCGGATCAAGAACCCGCGCATCTGGAGCCTGCACGACCTGCAGGTCCTGACGGGCTCGTGATGAAGACCGCGCTCATCCGGGTGGAACACGGTCGCGCGCTCTGCGCTCCGGGTGTCGGCGTGTTCGAGTACGCGGTGCAGGCGGGGGACGCGATCCGGGCGGGCCGGGTGATCGGCACGCTGCGGGTGCTGAACCGGCTGGTGCCCATCGTCGCGCCGGCCGGCTGCGACGGCGTGGTGGCCGAGGCGCCGCCCCCGGGCCGGCACCCCGTCGAGTACGGGCAGGTGCTCGTGCACGTCGGCGACCCCATCGCCGGAGCCGCGGCGAAGGCAGTCGACGACGACGCCATCAAGGCCGACGGCCACGCGATCGTCGCGCCCATCGACGGCATCTTCTACTGCCGGCCGACCCCGGAGGCCGATCCCTTCGTCTCCGAGGGCCAACGCGTCACCGAGGGGCAGACGCTGGGCCTCATCGAGGTCATGAAGACCTTCAACCCGGTGCGCTACGGCGGCATCGGCGCGCCGCCCGAGGGCGTGGTCTTGCGGGTCGAGGTCGTGGACCAGAGCGAGGTCC
>JAJDAI010000327.1 GCA_029261955.1 Deltaproteobacteria bacterium
GCTTCCAGATGATGGGCCGCACGATCGCCGATCCCGAGGGCATCGAGGGCGAGGCGGGCACGACCCCGGGCCTCGGTTTCCTGCCCGCGGACACCACCCTGTCCCGCCGCAAGCGCACCTGCCGCTCCCAGGGGGCCCTGCCCGGCGGCGAGCACATCGCCGGCTACGAGATCCACGTCGGGGAGACGGTGGTCGATCCCGGCACCGCACCCTTCTGCACGATCACGACCCGCGACGGGGACGCGATCGCGGAAGACGAAGGCGCACGCGAGGGCCGCGTCCTCGGCACCTACCTGCACGGCCTCTTCGACGAGCCCGACGCCGCCCGCGTGCTGCTGCACTGGATCCGCCCCGACCTGCGCTGGGACGAGGGCCCCCGCGAGTCCCACGACGCCTGGCGGCAGCGCCAGTTCGATCTCCTGGGCGAGCACCTGCGCGGCTGCCTCGACGTCGAGGCCCTGTTCGCCCTCGTCGGCCTGGATCGGGGATCCCGCGAGGCTGCCTCCGGGCTACCATCCCACGCACCGTGATCCGCGCGCTCCTCCTGCTGCTGCTCGCCACGCCGGCCTTCGCCGAGGCCCCGCTCACCGAGGCCGTCGCCTTCTCGCGCAACGCCGACTTCTTCGCGACGGGCGCCACGCTCGCGGCGGACACCGACGGCGACTCCAACGTCGAGACCCTGCTCCCGCAGGCGATGGTGCAGATCAACGAGTCCGACCTGGCGCCCGACGCCACGGTCCAGCAGGCCCTCGTCTACTGGGGCGGCAGCATCCACGACCAAGGGGACTGCGACCCGGCGCTGGAGTCGACCATCGACCCCGAGGTCGAGGTCACGGTGCCCGGCGCCTCGAACCCCGCCACGGTCCAGGCGGATGTGTGCCACTGCGACGCCGCGGGCGCTGCGTCCTACGACGTGCAGGCCTGCCGCGCGGACATCACCGCGCTCATCCAAGGCAACGGCGGGCAGCTGACGGGCAACTGGACGGTGGGCGGCTTCCAGGCCTGGCTGGACGACGTCAGCACGCACAACGCGTCCTTCGCGCTGGTCCTCTTCTACACAGCGCCCGACCTGCCGCAGCGCCGCCTGACGCTCTACGACGGCCTGCAGCGCATGTCCCAGAACAGCACGACGCTGGAGCTGGGCGGCATCGAGGTGAACGACCCGCCCTCGGGGGATTTGACCTGGTACGTGCTCGAGGGCGACATCGGCGGCTCCGCCAGCGAGGGCGTCACGGCCCAGGGCCAGCCCGGCGGCACGCTCCAGTGGCTGTCGGACGCGGTCAACCCGCCCGGCAACCCCATGAACCGGACGATCAACACGACGGTGCCAGCGCAGGAGGGGGTCATCGGGGTCGACATCGACACCTTCGACATCAGCGCGGCCATCGACGCGGCGGACACCAGCGTCGACGTGACCTACTCGGCCGACTCCGACAAGTGGTGGATCGTCTTCAACGTCGTGGGGATCAACGTCTTCTTCTCGGCCTTCGCCGACGACTCGGTGCTGCGCTGGTCGCTGTTGGAGGACCGCGACGACAACGGCGCGCCCTCCTTCGGGGACACCCTGCGCTACACGGTCGAGCTGGTGAACGAGGGCACCGGCAACGCCAACGTCGACGTGGTCTTCCCGATCCCGCCCGAGGCGGCGGCGGGCGCGGTCGTCAACGCCGGCGGCGGCACCAACGCCAGCTCCGGCCAGGACCTCCGGGTGCTGGGCGTGCCGGTCGATTCGGGCGGCACGGCGGTCATCGAGCTCGACATCGAGGTGGGCGATTCGCCCGACGGCACGCTGATGGAAGCCAGCGCGAACTACACGGTGCAGGCCGACGGCCACAACGGGATGCTGATCGCGGACGACGTGCTCATCCGCCGCGATGGGGACGGGGACGGGGCCTTCGACCTCGACGACAACTGCCCGGACCTGCCCAACGACCAGACGGACTCAGACGGCGACGGGGTCGGGGACGCGTGCTCGGGTGGGGACGACGACGACTCGGCCTTCGGGGACGACGACGACGCGGCGCCCTGGCGGCAGGACTGCGCGTGCTCGGGTGGCGGGGGAGCGGTGGCGGTGCCGCTGCTGATGTTGCTGGGGGTTCGGCGGCGGCGGTAGAGGAACGACCTCTCGCCACGATCGCAACGGGCAACGACCGCAACGGTTCCCATCGGGGGCAGCGTCGCCTCTTCCAAGAGAAGAAAACGTTGCGCCCGATGCCCGTTGCGATCGTTGCGAGAGGTGCAGCCCCGCTCAGCTAGAGCAAGACAGCATCGAACACCCCGCCTTGTGCCGCGCCCACTCCGGCCGCCGCTCGGCCAGGTGCTCCCGCCCCGGCTGCTCGTCGTAGGGGCGCCGCATGGTGTCCAGCAGCTCCTCCACGCCCCCGAGATCCCCTGCCTCCGCGCGATCGATCGCCACCTGGGCCAGGTAGTTGCGCAGCACGAAGCGCGGGTTCGCGGCGTTCATCCGGGCGGCCCGCTCCGACGGGTCCAGCCCGTCTTCGGTCAGGCGCGCGGCGTAGGCCTCGAGCCAGGGCATCCAGCCGGGATCGGGCTCCCCGGCGTAGAGCGCCGGCCGCACCGCCGCGAGGCCGGAAGCGGCGTCCCCCACATCGAAGCCAGCCAGCTCCCGGAAGAAGATCGTCATGTCGGTCTCGGCCGCCGTCAGCAGCTTGAGCAGCCCCTCGATCAGCGGCGCGTCCGCCCCTTCGCGGTAGGCCTTCAGCCCGAGCTTGCCCACCCACATCGCCCGGCGCTCGGCCTCCGCGACGTCCACGTAGCAGCGCAGCGCCTCCTCCAGCGGAGCCGCCTCCCCCACCAGCGGGAGCAGCGACTCGGCGAAGCGCGCCAGGTTCCAGAGCGCGATCTGGGGCTGCTCGCCGAAGCGGTAGCGGCGGCGCTGGGCGTCCGTGGTGTTGGGCGTCCAGTCGGGGTTGTAGTCGTCGATCCAGCCGTAGGGGCCGTAGTCGATCGTCAGCCCCAGCACGCTCATGTTGTCGGTGTTCATGACCCCGTGCACGAAGCCCACGCGCATCCAGCCCATCACCGTCACCGCCGTGCGGCGCGCCACCTCGTAGAGCAGGGCGAGGGCGCCGTCCCGATCGGGCTCGCTGTGGCCCAGCTCCGGGAACAGGTGCTTGAGCGTGAAGCCGACGAGCTGCTTCAGGGTCTCCTCGTCCCGCCGCTGCGTCAGGATCTGGAAGTTGCCGAAGCGCAGGAAGGAGGGCGCCACGCGGCAGACGATGGCCCCCGGCTCCATGGCCGAACGCCCGTCGTAGAACATGTCGCGGAGGACCTCGTCGCCGGTGCCCATCAGCGACAGCGCCCGCGTCGTCGGCACGCCCAGGTGGAACATCGCCTCGCTGCAGAGGAACTCGCGCACCGAGGAGCGCAGCACCGCCCGCCCGTCGGCGCCGCGGGAGTAGGGCGTCGGCCCCGCGCCCTTGAGCTGCAGCACCTGGTGCGCGCCCTTCGCGTCGATCAGCTCGCCGAGGTTGATGGCCCGGCCGTCGCCCAGCTGCCCCGCCCAGTGCCCGAACTGGTGGCCGCCGTAGCAGGTGGCATAAGGATCCATGCCCTCCAGCAGCGCGTTGCCGCCGAAGACGCGGGCGAAGTCCTCGCCCTGCATGAAGTCCTCGTCGAAGCCGAGATCCGCCGCCAGCTCCGGCGAGTGCGCCAGCAAGCGCGGCGCCGCGACGGGCGTGGGCTCGACCCGGGAGTTGCAGGCACGCAGCACGGTGCGGATGTGTTCGCCGACGATGGGGTCGACGGGGGTCTCACGCAGGAATCGGTTGTCGAAGCGCAGGGGGGGCCTCCGGTTGGGATCCGCGGGCAGGATGACGCGCGGATCGGGACTTCGCTGGACTGGGGCGCCCCGCCGGCGTGTCAGAGTGCCGTCGTGAAGCTGCTCCCCCTCTACACGGTCCTCGCCCTGGCCCTCGCCCTGGGCGGTCCGGCGCTGGCCGAGCCGTCCCCCTTCGCCGAGCTGGAGCGCTCCATCGAGGCCGGGGAGCGCGGGAAGATCGTCGCCCTCGTGGTCGAGCAGCACGGGCAGATCGTCTACGAGCACCGCTTCCGCACCGGCTCCGCGCGACGCCCCCGCGTCGGCCGCGATCCGGCGCTGCACGACATCCGCTCCGCGGGCAAGTCGATCACCGCCCTGGCGGTCGGCGCGGCCCTGGCCGATGGGCAGCTCAGCTCGCTGGACCAGCCCGTCTGGCCGCTCTTGGGGCGCGACGATCCCGAGCACGGCTCCATCCTCGTGAGGGACCTGCTGAGCATGAGCTCGGCCCTGGACTGCGACGACGGCGACCCGAAGTCCCCCGGAAACGAGGAGCGCATGTACATGCGCCGGGTGTGGCGGACCTTCGCGCTCGACATCCCCGTGGACCCGGCCGCCCCAGAGGTCGGCCGCTTCTCCTACTGCACCGCGGGCGTCTTCCTGCTCGGCCAGGTGCTGGAAGCGGTCACGGGCGAGCGCTTCGACGCCTACGTGCAGCGACGCCTGTTCGAGCCGCTCGGCATCGAGGGGGTCGTCTGGAACCACTCGCGCTCGGGCGAGATCCAGTCGGGCGGCCAGCTGGAGATCGGGGCGGCCGACCTGTCGAAGCTGGGGCGACTCGTGCTCGGTGGGGGACGCTGGAAAGGGCAGCAGATCGTGCCCGAGGCCTGGATCGAGCAGATGCTCAGCCCCCACCACAAGCTGGGCGGGCCCGTGGCCTGCGGCTACCTGTGGTGGTTCCGGCCCGTGCCCTCACCGCGGGGCTGGGAATCCAGCTGGTCGATGCAGGGCAACGGCGGGAACCTCGTCGCGATCTTCCGGGAGGTCGACGCCGTCATCACGGTGCAGTCCGCGAACTACAACAAGCCTGGGGCGCACGATCGGTCCTTCGAGATCGTGGCGGCGGCGCTGAAGGCGCTGCCCGCACCACCCTGAGCTACGCGGGCATGTCGAAGAGCGCGTCCAGGCGCTCGGCGCCCGCCTGGAAGATCGCCAGGTTCGCTTCGTAGGCCCGCAGGGCGGACAGGCGGTCCGTGAGTTCGTGCTCGATGTCGAGGCGCGGGGACGGCTCGGCGGGGCTGGGTGGCAGGACCTCGGCGACCACGCCGCCACCGGGGCCTTCGGAGAGGGCGACCTCCTGCGGCACGTAGGCCTGATCACTCACGTTCGCGACGCTCTCGGCCGAGGCCTGCAATCGCTTCGTCTGGGCGACCATCCCGGTCGCCGAAGCACTGAGAGGGCTGATCATGGAAAACCTCCTGAACTCTCCCCTTCCTCATCGACGGGCTCAGGCGGGCGATGAGCGTGCAGGGGGGTCCGCCTACCCCGATCTCCCTGTTCCCAGCAGCTTTCTCTCGCCGTTTTGACTCAGCGGGTCACGCGTTTCGCCGCCGGCCCCGAGAACACGATCTCTCCGACCGTGAAGGTCTCCTTGTTCTCGGTCAGGCGGATCGTGATGGACTGGCGCTGCTCCTCGGGGCGGCCGTAGTCGGTGTAGATGTCGACGCTGAGGGTCACGGCGCCCTGGAGCTGGGCGGCGGAGCTGCCGAAGAACTTCGTCTTGACCGTGTAGCTGCCCTTCATGGCGCGGCGGATCGTGTACTCCTCCGGGCCGTAGCCCTGGGTGAAGTCGCGGGAGACCCGGCCGCCGATCTGGGTGCGGTTGTGGCCGTAGTAGGCCTCCTCGCCCGAGGGCTCGACGATGTGCATGTCCATGTCGGTCATGTCGGCGTCCCAGCTCATGACGATGCGCACGTCCATGTCCAGGGCGCGGATGAGGCGCTCATCGACCGGGATGCGGACGGTGCCCAGGGCCTGCGCCTTCGGCAGCACGTTGTTCAGCTCGACGAGCGCGATGAGCTCGATCTCGGCGAAGCGGTCCCAGCGCTCCATGACCACGTCCGCCAGGCCGTCCATCGCGCGCTGGTAGTCGGCGAGGGCCTCGGCGGGCTTCGCTTCGCGGTCCCGGTCGCCGCGGCGGGCGAAGGCCAGGGCCAGATCGCGGTGGCTCTGGGGCTCGTCGGGGCGCAGCTCGAGCACCCGCTGGTAGGTGGCGATGGCCAGGTCCAGCTCGCCCACCTGCACCAGGCGGTGGCCGAGGATGCGGAGCAGGGCCGGCTCCTCGAGCTCCAGCTCGGCGAGGTTCGACAGCACCCGCAGCGCGACCTCCGCCTGCCCGTCGTCCCGGAAGAAGTCCGAGGTGTCGAGGAAGAAGGCGGGGGAGCCGCCGAACTCGGCGCGCTGGGCCAGGTAGACGCGCTCCTGATCGGCCGGGGCCGCGGCGCGCAGGGCCTGGATGTAGGGGGTCTGGGGGTTCCAGGGGCGCAGGGCGATGGAGGGGGGCGGCGGCGCGTCGGGGCCGGACTTCTCCTTGGCCTTCTTCGCCGCGGGGCGCGCTTGCGAGCGGCGCATCGGGGCACCCGCCACGCTCTCGGCAGGCATCTCGCGCTCCATGGAGTCCTCCTCCATCGACGCGTCGGCCGCGGCGGCGCCGCCCAGCATCAGCTTGTCCTTCTCACCGTCCTCACTGCCGGGCTCGGGAAAGACGAAGTCGGTCTCCCACCAGGCCACCCGCTCGGTCCACAGGGCGAGCACGGCCTCGAGCTTGCCCTGGTCCTCGACCTGCTTCTGCTTCGACCGCTCCGCCATCTGCTGGTCCCAGCGGCTGCGCATGGCTGCGAGCGAGGCCGGGGGCCGGACGGCGTGCTCGAGGTACTGCTCGAAGGTCTCCAGCACGAGCAGCGAGGTGCCCGGCGTCACCAGGCCGAACTCCTTGCCCACCGCCGCCATCAGGGGCTCGTTGCGCTTGCCGCCGATCGCCAGGTCCGCGACCTTCTTCTGGGCCCAGAAGCGGCGCAGCAGGTCGCCCTCGGTCGCCTTCGCCGCGTCCAGCTCGTAGCGCCGGCTCTGCTCGCGGCCGCCCGCGACGCCGAAGTTCAGGGTGACCGACTTGCTCCCCTCCAGGCGCGTGACCCAGGAGAAGACGCCCGTGACCGGCTCGGCGATGCGGGGGTAGGACTCGCCCGCGGTGCCGGCGAGCTGGGCCGAGCGGAAGGCGAAGGGCACGCGGCCGATGGCGGCCAGGGCAGCGCGGTCGTCGAGGCGGCTCAGGTCGATCCAGGCTCCGCCCGAGGCCAGGGCCAGGGCCCGCAGCGCGTCGTGCTTGGCGATGGCCTGGCCGTTGATGGCGAAGACGGGGGCAGCAAAGGCACCCGGATCGGACGTCCCGAAGTTGGAGACGCCGTCGCTGACGAGCAGGATGAGGTCCGCCTTCGTGCCGGCCTTCGCCAGGGAGCCGAGCTGGGTGCCGCCGTCGTAGACGACCGCGTTCAGGCGGGCGACCAGCTCCTCGGCCTGCTTCGGCAGCGCGAAGGACTCGGGCTGCGAGGCGGAGGCCCCGAAGATCACAAGCTCCACGGCCACCTTCTTCTGGTCGCCCAGGTAGCGGCGAACCAGCTCGATCTCCCGGGCGTGCTCCGCGTCGGCGCGCGAGGCCGAGGCGTCCCAGAGCAGGGACACCCGCTTCGGCTGCATGCGCGCGACGCTGGCGGGCACCGCGATGGTGTCGTGGATGGCGGCGTAGACGTGGCCGTCGCTGGCGCGCTCGATGGCGACGGTGCGGACCGAGGCGTCGGGCACCGCGATGGTCAGCGTTCGGTTGAGCGGGGCGTTCTTCAGGCTGGTCTCGGCGACCCAGCGGTCCTCCCAGGACTCGAAGCCCAAGCCCTCCAGGCCCTTGCCCTGGATGACCGGCTGCTCCGTGGCGCGCACGACCTCGACGCGGATGTGCGCGCTGCCGACGGGATCCTCGAAGCCCAGGGGCAGGACGTAGGCGCTGCGGCCTTCGACATCCACCAGCTCGGAGACGTAGGAGACCTCAACCGTCCGCTCGCCCTTGCTCGGGATGGGGAAGACGCGGGTCTTGAAGGCGGCGCCGGCCACGCGCTCCACGAGGCCCGGGTCCACGCCCTTGCGGACCTCCTCCTCGAAGATGCGGCGCGCCTCCTGCTTGTCCACGACGACGCCGTCGACCAGCACCCCGTTCACGTCCAGGGCGTAGCCGCTGACCGTCGCCCCGCTGGGCAGGGGAAAGACCAGGTCGCCCGCCACCACCCGCCGCGCGGGGTTGTGAAAGGTCATGGTCATCGAGGTCTCGGCCAGGTGGCCGACGATCCGCGTCTGCACGTCGAGGCGCGTGACCTGCAGCTCCTCGTTCGGCTTGCCGTCGGTGACGAGCATGCGTGGACCGCCGCCGCCGGTGATCGGCTGCTGCGCGAAGGCAGGGGTGCAGAGGAGCAGGGCGAACAGAAGAGTCAGGAAATGCGGGCGCATGATTCCTCCACGTTGGCACGGCGCGGTGCGTGCTTCAGGAGGGACCGCGGGTCGGGAGGGAAGTTCCCGGGCGAGCCTGTTCGACTGGCCCTCACCGGCATGGCTTGGGGGCGGCTCCGGCCCTCCGGGCCTGCGCCGGCTCCGCGAGCCCCTACGGGTCTCTCTCCGCACCTCACGGAATCACCCCCCAATCTCCCCCTCAATCGATCGAGGCCCCCGACCCCAAGGACTAGTCTCACCCCAAGCTCGCCGCCTTCATCGACACACACGGACCCATCGAAGCCGTCGTGCGCGCAGGCGAGCGGCCGGCGCCCGTGCCGCGGGGCGACCAGGTGCTCATCCAGGTCCACGCGGCCTCGGTGAACCCGCGCGACTGGCTGCTCGTGGAAGACCGCTACGTCTTCGCGGTGCTCGCCGGCCGCCTGCCGCTGGTGCTGGGCAGCGACGTCGCAGGGCGGGTGATCGGCTTGGGACCCCGCGCTGCGGGCTTCGCGCTGGGCGATCCGGTGCTCGCGATGCAGACCATCCGCGGGCGCTTCGGTGGATTCGCCGAGCAGGTGGCGATCTCGGCCAGGGCGGTGGCGCACAAGCCGGTGGGCCTGTCCTTCGAGCACGCGGCGGGCATCGGGGTCGCGGGGCTGACCGCGCTGCAGGCGCTGCGGGACGACGCGAAGCTCCAGCGCGGCGAGCACGTGCTGGTGGTCGGTGCTTCGGGCGGGGTGGGCAGCTTCGCGGTGCAGCTTGCGACCTGGATGGGCGCGCGGGTGACCGGGGTGTGCAGCGGAGCCAACGCGGAGCTGGCGGAGCGGCTGGGTTGCCGGGCGGTCCTCGACTACACGCAGGGGGACTTCCGGGAGTCCGTGGGGGACGCGGACGTCGTCTTCGACACCATCGGGCGCGAGCGCCTGGCCAGCGTGCGGCCCTGTTTGAGGCCGGGCGGGCGCTACGTGAGCACGGTGCCGTCCGCGCGGAACACCCTGGATCAGCTGCGGAGCCTCGGGAGCTCGAAGGCCCGCTCCCGCACCGTGCTCTGCCGACCGCGGAGCGCCGATCTGCGTCAGCTGGCGGAGCTCGCGAGCGAGGGGCAGATCGAGGTCCTCATCGACTCGGTCCACACCCTGGAAGACACCGCGGCCGCCTTGCTCCGCAGCCGCACGAAGCGGGCGCGCGGCAAGATCGTGATCCGCGTCGTGCCGGCGGCCTGAGCACGGAGCCCCGCGGTACCCTGCTCCGCATGCAGCCGCCCGTCGTCCTCCCCCCGCGCTACGCCCCCCACCTGGAGTACCTGGGTCGCGGCGGCTTCGGCACGGTCTACCGGACGCAGGACCTGGAGCGCGGGCACGACGTCGCGATCAAGGTCCCTCACCGCGACGCGGCCGTGCAGGCGGCCGAGGTGGCGGCGGAGCTCCAGGCCGTCGCGCGGCTGGATCACCCCGGGGTGGTGCAGGTCCTGGACGTCGGCGTCGACCCGCAGGGCCAGTCCTGGCTGGCGATGGAGTACGCCGACGCCGGCTCCCTGGCAGACGCGAGCGCTGGCCCGGGCCTGGGCTGGGCGACCCTGCGACCGATCCTCGACCGCCTGCTGGACGCCATCGGCCACGCCCACGCGCGGGGCCTCGTTCACCGGGACCTCAAGCCCGACAACGTGCTCCTCTGCCGGCAGGGCGCCGAGCTGGTGCCCAAGCTCGCGGACTTCGGCCTCGCGAAGATCGCGCAGCGCGACGGCGCCTGGCGATCGACCCGCTTGGGCGCGGGCACGGTGCTCTACATGCCGCCCGAGTCCTTTCGGCAGGACACCGCCGCGATCCACCCGAGCGCGGACCTCTACGCCTTCGGGGTGGTCACCTGGGTCCTGACCTCGGACGAGCGGCCCTTTCGCTCCCGCGACCTCTCCATCGTCTACGAGAAGCTCAACCAGCCGCCCCAGCCCTTCGCGCCGCGAGCCGACAGCCCCGAGGGCCTGGGGGAGCTGCTGGGCCGGCTCCTGGATCAGCGTCCCGAGCGGAGACCCGCGCTGGCCGCCGACGTGCGCGCCGAACTGGAGCGGCTGGACGGCCCCGTCGCGTCCCCCCTGCCCGGCCTCCGCTGGGCCCCGCGGGCTGCGGTCGCGAGCCAACGCGTGCCCCGCCTGCTCGGCCGCCTGGCGGAGCTGGACCAGCTGCGGTCGATCGCCGACGAGGCGCAGCGGGCGGGGGCGGCGCGGGGGGTCCTGCTCCGCGGGGCGCCGGGGGTCGGGCGCACGAGGCTGGCCTCGCAGCTCGGCGAGGAGCTGGAGCAGGCCGGGCGCGCCGCGGTGCTGCGCGTACGCCTCGACGGGGGCGCCTCGCCCGATCCCGCCCTGCGCCGGGCCGTGCGGCGGCTGCTCGGCCTGGGGCAGCACGGAGGCGACGCATTGCGGGAGCGCCTGGTGGGCTGGGCCGAGCAAGGCGCCGTGCCCGCTGCCCCCAGCCTCGCAGACTGGTTGGACCCGCGCGACGGCCTGGCCCAGCGGGCCGCAGACGCCCCGAGTCGACGGGTCGCAGCGCTGGACGCGGTCCTGCGGGGCCAGGCGCGGCGGGGGCTGGTGGTCCTGCATCTGGACGGGCTGCGGGAGGGCTCCGGCGCCCGGCTCCTCGCTGCGGCGCTGCTCACGGTGGCCCGCGTAGAGCCCTACCCGCTGCTGCTGCTGCTGGATCCCGCGGGCCCCACTGACTGCGCCGGCTTCGAGCCCCTGGATGTCGCCCCGCTGGCGGACGAGCACGTCCGGGACCTGCTCCACGAGCTGCTCGACGGCGACCCCGTTCTCCAGCAGCTGTGCGCGCGCTCCGCCGGAGCCCCGGCCCGCGCCGTGGAGGCCGCCCGCCTCTTCGTGGCCCGCAGCCAGGCCGTCGAACCCGCGGCCGCCCGGCCCATGGAGGACACGATCCAGCTGGCGGACGCCGCGGTCTCGGCGACCCTGGAGATCGAAGCGGTCGCCCAGGCACGCCTCGCCGGCTTCGCAGCGGACGACCCAGGCCGGCGCGCCCTGCTCGCGCTGCTCGGCCTGCTCCCCCGCCCGGTGCCCCGGGCCCTGCTCGCCAACGCCTTCGAGTCGCTCCCCGCCCCGGCGCAGCTCCCCACCGCGCTGGCGGCGGCGGCCTTCGCGGGCCTCGTCCGAGACGAGGAGGGCCTGCTGGACTTCGCCGAGCCCGCGCTCGCCGACGCCGCCGACGCGATGGCGAGCCCGAGGCCGCTGTGGGCCTCCCGGGCGGCCGAGGCCCTGCTCTGCAGCGACCCAGCCCCGCCCGATCGCCTCGCCGCCGCACGTTTGTTGGCCGCCGCCGAGCCCGCGCGCGCCGCCGCCGAGGCCATGACCGCCGCCCGCGGAGCCGCCATGCTCGACCTCGACGTGGCGCTGGCCGCCTGGTCCCTGGCCCGGGAGCTGCTGCCGGCCGGGGCGGTCGAGGCCGTGGCCCTGCGGCTCGGGCAGGCGCGCACGGCCCGTGACGCCGGCCGCCTGGAGGACGCCGAAGCCCACCTCGCACCCCTCGAGGCCGAGGCCCTCCCCGCGGCAGATCGCGCCGCGCTGCTCGAGCTGCGCGCGTCCCTTCGCGTGCTTCGTTCGGACCCCCGGGCCGGCCGGGAGCTCGCCGTGGAGGCAGGCCGGCTCTTCACCTCGCTGGGGGACGCGGCCGGGGCGCTTCGGGCCGACCTGCTGCACGCGCTGGCCCTGCTGTGGTCGGGAGAGCGGGCGGCCGCCGGCCTGCGCTTCGAGCAGGTGCGCAGCGCCGCCGCCGAGACCGACCGCCCCCTCGAGCAGCTGAGCGCCGCCTGGCGGCTGGCCCACATCCGCCTGGGTGAAGGCAAGCGCGAGGCGGCCCGGGCCCTCTACGACGAAGCCCTCGATCTGGCCCGCGCCTGCGGGGCCGTGGGCCACGAGGCCGTCGTGCTGCGCGAGCTGGGCAACCTGGAGTTGCTGGAAGGGCGGGTCGAGCAGGCCGAGGCGCGGCTGCGGGAGGCCCTCGCGCGCTTCCACCGGACGGGCCGGCGGGCGGAGATCGCGACCACCCGCATCTCCCTGGGCGAGCTGGCGCGGCACCGGGGGCAGCCGGCCGAGGCCCGGCGCGAATACACCGCAGCCCTCGCGCTGACCCGCAGCTTCGGCGCCACCGGCGACGCGGCCGCGGCG
>JAJDAI010000328.1 GCA_029261955.1 Deltaproteobacteria bacterium
GTGTTTCCGGGGATTCGGTCTCCTCTTCTGTTTGTTCTTGGGGATGCTTGGTCCTGTGCCGTCCACCGGCCCCCCCTTGGCGGCCTTGGCCCCATGGCGCCCTTGGCGTGAGAACCGAGGCCTGATCGTGATCAAGCACCCAAGCCCCACCTGATCTAGCGTCGAAGCATGGCCGAAGGCTCCCTCCCGGCGCTGAAGTTCTGGATCGGCGGTGTCGCGCGCCTCGCCTGCGTGCCCGTGCTGTTCCTGTGGCCCTCGGGTGACTGGGCCTGGCCCCAGGGCTGGGCGCTGTCCGCCATCTACATCGCCTACGGCGTCACCATGGCCGTGTGGCTGTCGCGCAACGATCCGGACCTGCTGACCGAGCGGCTCAAGGGCAGCCCCGTGCAGGAAGGCCAGGCCGGCTGGGACAAGGTCCTGATGGTCGCGATGCTGATTCTCGGCCTCGCCGTCTTCGCGGCGCCCGTGCTCGACCACCGGTGGGCCTGGTCCACCGTGCCCGTCTGGCTGCAGTGGACCGCCCTCGCGCTGAACGTGCCCGCCTTCCTGCTGGTCGGCTGGGTGATGAGGACCAACACCTTCCTCGCTCGGGTCGTGAAGGTCGACGAAGACCGCGGCCACAGCGTCGTCACCACCGGGCCCTACGCCATCGTGCGCCACCCGATGTACCTCGGGGTCCTGGTCGCCGTGATGGCCATGCCGGTGGCGCTCGGCTCGTGGTGGGGCCTGATCCCCGCGGTGGCGATGTGCCTGCTGCTCGTGGTCCGCACGCTGCTGGAGGACCGCATGCTGCACGCCGAGCTCGCCGGCTACGCGGACTACGCGAAGACCACCCGCTTCCGGTTGCTGCCCGGGCTGTTCTGAGCGAGCTGGGGCGGGACCGCCTCAGCGCGCGCAGCCCCGCGCTTGCTCCCCGTCCCCGAAGGCTGCGCATGAGTATGTATGAGTATGTACTTCGCGGCGAGCCTCCCCTAGACTCGCCGCTGGGAGGATCTCCATGCGCATCGATCGCTTCGGCCTCGTGGCCACCTTGCTCGCAGTCGGCTGCACCCCTGCGCCCGACGCCCTCGAGGAGCCCGGCGGGCTGGTGGTCGACGGCTACCTCGTGGACGGAGACCCCTACGCGGGCTGGGAGCCCCAGGGCAGCCCCGTCGAGGAGCGCACGCGGGTGACCCACGACGCGGCCGAGCTCGCCGAGCGGGTCACCTACCTCGACGAGCTCGTCCCCCTGCGGCCCATCGACGGCAGCGACGCGCAGCGCGACGCCCCGGCGCTGACCCTCGTGGCGGAGATCGCGCCGCCGCTCGCGCCCGTGCACCACCCCGACGACTACGCGCTCGGTGAGGACGGCCTGCTGCACCACGAAGGCGAGCACGAGGACACGCTGCACGCGCTCCAGGCGAACTCGGTGGTGGTCGCGGGCGACACGGTCGTCGCGACCTGGCACCTGCGCGGCGAGCTGCTCGCAGGTGTGGTCGAGGTGATCGACATCAGCGACCCGATGCACCCGGTCCTGGTCTCCAGCGCCGGCTACGACCACATGGACTTCTCGACCCTGTCCTACGTGCCCGACGACGCCTCGGGGCGCTCTGGCACCGTCTACGCGGCCGCCGGGACCTGCGATCCCAACTACCACCCCTACACCGCGATGATCGAGCGCTTCCGGGTCGAGGATCAGCGCATCGACCCCACGCCCGCCTACCGCTTCGGCCTGCCCGGCGTCGCCTCGACCGGGATCTCGGTCAACGGGGACACCCTCTTCGCGGGCACGGGCGACGACGGGGGCTGGGTCTCCCTCGACCACCAGCAGGACGTGCGGCTCGCCTTCGGTGCCGTGCACGACGTGCGGGGCGTGGACGCCAACGAGGACCTCGTGGCGGTGGTCAAGGGCTCCGCGACCTACGGCGAGGGCGAGGACTCGGCGCTGATCCTGCTCGACGCCGACACGCTGGAGCAGACCGGGCGCGTGGCCTTCGAGGGGCTCGAGATCCCCTGGGCCAAGGCCGCGGTCCAGCTCGTCGGCGAGCGGGCCTGGGTGGCGGCGGGCGAGGGCGGGATGCACGTCTACGGCACCTCGAGCCTGGAGCTGTTGACCGATGTCTGGCTGCCCGAGGACAGCGGCTACGACCCCGAGGAGGTCGTGACCAACGACGTGACCATCGACGAGGATCTGGTGCTGATGGCCAACGGGGCCCTGGGCGTCTGGGTCGGGCGGCTGGCGGCGGACGACGCGGCGAACGACGCACCCTTCGACATCTCGCTGCTGGGCGCCTTCGAGTCGAGGGGCTCGCTCAACGACGTGGCCCTGGCCGGCGACACCTTGGTGCTCGCGTCGGGCGCCGTCGGCCTGCAGCTCCTGCACGTGCAGCGCGACTGAGCCGCCCTCTGCTCAGAGGTGCAGCGTCGGCAGCACCTCGAAGCGGTTGAAGGGCGGCTGCTCCCCCCAGAACTCCAGCGACCAGCCGACCCGGAGGGTGAAGCGCGGGTTCACCTTGACGGTGACCGAGGTCGGAACCCGGTGGATCAGCAGCTCCTGCAGCTCCTCCGCCCAGGGCGTGATGAAGAGCTCGGTCGTGAAGCTGTAGCCCACGTCGATCGTCACCCGGTCGTGGGGCTTCACCTCCAGCGAGAAGAGCGCGCCGGGCGCCGGCTCCTGGGCCAGGGTCTCCTGGATCCGGATCATCCCCATGAAGAGCGCGGCCCGGATGGCGAACCAGTCGGTGAAGGGCAGGCGCGCGCCCAGGCGCCCGAGCACCAGCAGGCTGTCGGCGGCGCCGTACATGCGCACCCCGAGCCCGACCTCCAGCTCCAGCTTGACCGGGGTGCGGATGCCGAAGCCCAGCTCTCCGTGCGCCCGCGCGACCCGCAGGCCGGGCCAGGCCGCGCCCCCGGCGAGCACGAACGAGAAGCCCTTCGGAGCCAGCAGGTGCACGCCGCCGGACACGCCGTGCTCCTGGTCGCCGAGCCAGGTCGAGCCGTCGTATCCGACCCAGAGGCGGATGCGGTCGTGGGGGGACAGGCGGGTGTGCAGGCCCCAGTCCACGCGCGGGCTCGGTTGACGAAGCTCGATGGACCAGTTGGCGCCCACCTGGACGCCCCGGGGGCGGGTCAGCACCGCGCGGCTCTGCTCGGAGCGACCGTGCTCGCGCTCGAAGGCCTTCGCCCGGCGCCGCACCTCCCACCACCGCCCCTGGTGCTGGAGGATGCGGAGCTTCAGCTCGTCGATCTGGTCGGCGGGCGCGTCGATGTCCTGGAGCCTGCTCACGACGGCCTGCGCGCGGAGGTACTCACCGACCTGCGCGTGGAGCGAGCCTCGTGCGACCAGCGCGTCCACCGAGCGCGGGTCCAGCTCCAGCGCGAACGCGAGCTGCTCGAAGGCCGCCTCGAACTGGCCTTGCCAGCGCAGGACCTGGGCCAGCTGGAAGACGAGGTCGTGGTGGTGCGGCATCGAGACCAGGGCGTCTCGCAGCACACCCTCGGCCTCGTGGAAGTCGCCGCGTCGGACCAGCTCGCGGACCCAGGTCAGGGCGAGCTGGGCGGGGTCGGCGGGGGAGATCGTCGGCTCGGGCGCGTCGGGGGCTTCGGCGGGGAGCTCGGCGGGGACCTCCTCGGCGGCCGCGTCTTCGCCTGCGGCCGCCGCCGGCCCCACCGCACCCAGCGCGAGAACCAGGGCGCAGGCGAGTCGGAGCCTCGGGCCGGGCCGCGGGGGGCTCACGTCGCGGCCCGATCCCGGCGCGCCGCGGCCCGCACCTGCTCGTCGGGGTCCTGCTCCAGGCGCCGCAGCTGGGTCAGCGCCTGCTCGCGCACGGCCGCGCTGGGCCCCGCCGATCCACCGAGCCGCACCAGGCTCTGAGCCAGCGCGAGCCGCACCGCAGCCGAGGGGTCCTCGCAGAGCGTCTCCGCGGCCTCGGGCAGGCGCTCCGGGGCCGCGCGGCCGAGGGACTGGAGCGCCTTGCCGCGGACCTCCTCCCAGGGGGCGCGCAGGGCGTCGAGCAGCGGCGGCACGACGCCAGCTCCCCCCAGGTCCCCGAGGGCCTGCAGGGCGGCCGCGCGCACCCGCGCGTCTTCGTCGGCCACGAGGTGCCCGAGCAGGGGCGCGCTGCTGGGATCCTCCAGCCGGCCGAGGGCCAGCGCGGCGGCCGCCCGTTGGCCGGGCGCGGGACCGGCCATCACCAGGTCCGCCAGGTCCTGCGCTCGCCCGCGGTGCTGCTGGACGAGGGCCGTCGCGACGTCGTCGATCGTGTCGCCGTCGGCGCAGGCCAGCACGTCGGACGCCAGCTCCGGCCAGCGGCCGGCCAGGAACAGGGCCGCGTCGCGCACCTGCCGCACCGGGTCGCGCAGGGCGCGGGCGAGGGCGGGGGCCGGGTTGTCCATGCACTCGGGCAGCAGCTCGACGACGCGGGCCCGCACGGCTGGGTCGGGGTCGGTGGCCAGGGCGCGCTCCAGG
>JAJDAI010000329.1 GCA_029261955.1 Deltaproteobacteria bacterium
CGCCCCCGCGCGCCGCCGCCCGCCGGCCGTGTTGGGGCGCGTGGGGTGGGCGGCCGCGCGCGCCCCCAGCCGCGCGAACTCCTCGCCGCCTCCCCAGGTGCCGCCCCGGACCGGCCGCCGGGTCGCGTCCCCGTCGAAAGCGAGGTCGCCGCACCACTCGCGGACCGAGCCGGCCACGTCGTGCACGCCGAAGACCGAGCGGTCGGTTGCGAAGGCCCCGACAGGCTCGGGCGTCGCCCGCCCGGCGCGACTCGATTCGGTCTTGCACAGCGCCGCGTCGAAGGTGTCTCCCCAGGGGAAGGGACGCCCGTCGACCCCGCGCGCGGCCCGCGTCCACTCGGCCTCGGTGGGCAGGCGGTAGGGGCGTCCGTCCCGCTCCCCGGCCCAGGCGGCGTAGGCCTTCGCGTCGTCCCAGGAGATGGCGACCACCGGCCACTTCCCGTCCCAGCGGTCCCCGTCCGCGTCCCGTTCCGGCGCCACGTAGGGCCGCCCGCGCAGAGGCCGGCTCCAGAACTGGCCACCCGAGCCCTTCATCCCCGAGCCCAGGCGCGGCGCCCGCTGCCAGGCCACCTCGGGGTCCTGCTCGGCCAGGGCGGTGAGGAAGGCGCAGTACTGCTCGATGGTCACCGGCAGCTGCGAGAGGAGGAAGCCCGGCCCCGAGGCCTCGCCGGCCGGGCGCGCGCGGCGGGCTTCGCTGTCCCCGCCGAAGCGGTAGCGACCCGCCGGCACGTAGACGAGGCCCTCGCCGATCTGCTCCTTGCGCAGCAGGGGGATCGGCTCCTCACCGCTGTGCCAGCCCCGATCCCGCCCCACCAGCACCGGGTAGACCACGTCCTCGTAGCCCTCGTGCCGGACGCGGAGCAGGTAGGAGCCCATGTCCAGCTCGAGGTCGTCGATCGGCGTCTCCGTGCCCCGCCGAGGCGCCGACAGCGGCCAGAGCAGGCCCTTCTGCTCGAAGCGCTGGATGCTCACGGTCGCCCCCGCCGGCTCGGTGTGCAGCGTGAGTCGGCCGCGGCCGCGCAGCAGCTCCTGGTCCGCGTCGTCGTGAAACTCACGCACCCGGTCCGCGTAGAAGCGCAGCCCCGCCGGATCCCCACGCTGCTCCGCCGCCAGGAAGCGCTGGAAGTAGGCCCTCGCCAGGAGGCCCCGCGCCCCCTCGTGGCCCGGCGCATGGGACAGCGCCCGCTCGCAGCCGCCAACCACCCGGGCGAAGATCCCCGCCCGCTCCGAGGTCAGCTCGACCTTGCGCTCACGCTCACGCAGCAGGGCGGCCTTGTCGCCGAGCGGCGCCCAGGGCTCCAGGGACTCCTCCAAGCGGAGCACCTCGTCGTTCAGGTCGAGCTCCTCACGCTCGAGGGCCTGCCAGCGGCGCCACTTCCGCTCGGCCTCCTGGACCAGCTTGTCCGCGCGCTGCCGACGCTGCGTGCCATCGAGAAAGGAGCGGATCGCGTCCGCCAACTCGCGCGCGGAGACGAAGCGGTCCTCGGGTTCCAGGGCCATGGCCCGGAGGCAGATCTCGCCGAGCTCCTCGGGGATCCGCAGCTCCGGGCTGCGCTCGCAGGGGTTCATCGGCAGGGTCGACGAGGCCCGGGACAGCAGGCTCAACACGCTCGGCGCCTCGAAGGCCCGCTGCCAGGCGAGGACCTCGTAGAGGATGGCCCCCAAGCTCCAGACATCCGTCGGAGGGCCGAGGCGCTGGAGCTCCCCGCGGGCCTGCTCCGGCGCCATGTAGCCGGGCGTGCCCAGCGCGCTGCCCTCCATCGTGCCGAAGCTCAGGTCGCGATCGACGCTCATCACCGGCTCGGCGTCGGGGTCGCCCATGAGCCGCGCCAGGCCCCAGTCCATCACCAGGACCTCGCCGAAGTCGCCGAGCATGATGTTCGCGGGCTTGAGGTCCCGGTGCAGCACGCCGCGCTCGTGGGCGTAGGCGACGCCGTTGCAGACCTGCTCGAAGATCGAGAGCATCCGGTGGCGCGGCCACTCCGCCTGCATCTGGAGGCGCGAAAGGTCCGAGTCCCGACCGAGCTTGAGCAGGTCCTTCAGCGACTGGCCCAGGACCTTCTTCATCACGAAGTAGATCTGGCCGTCCGGGTTCGTTCCCAGGTCGTAGACAGGCGGGATGTTCGGGTGGTCCAGCTGCCCGGTGATGCGGGCCTCGGAGACGAAGCGCTGCACGCGGTCCGGGGCGTGCACCCCGGAGAGCAGCTTGATCGCGACCTGGCGGCGCAGCTCGGGGTCGTTCGCTTCGACCACGCGCCCCATGGCCCCGCGACCGAGCTCCTCGGCCAGCCCGAAGCGGCCCAGGTACGTCCAGGGCAGGGCGTCGTGCGCCCGCAGCGCCGGGGCCTGGGACTCCCTGGGCGGCGGCGCGTAGGCGGTGTCGTCCGAGGTTCGCGGCAGGCCGTCGCCGACCAGCGTCGGCGAGTCGTCGTCCGAGTTGTGCACCGGGCCCTCCCGCCCGGATTCTACTCTGCCGGGGCTGCTCTACGCCGCAGACGCGAGCGTGATGCTGACCTCGAACCCTCCGGCGGGGTGGTTCCGGGCCGTGACGCGGCCGCCCATCTCCTGCGCCAGCCCCTGGACCAACGCCAGGCCGATGCCCGTGCCCTTGGTGGATCGGGTGAGCTCGCGCTCGCCGCGGAAGAAGGGCTGGAAGACCTTGCCCACCTGCACCGCCGGCATGCCCGGACCGTGGTCCCGGACCCGCAGCAGCAGCTCGTCGCCCACGAGCTCACAGGCCAGGGTGACGGTCTTGTCCTCCGCGTTCCGCGCGAACTTCAGGGCGTTGTCCACGAGGTTGATGAGGATCTGCTGGAGCGCGTCCCGGTCGAAGGCCACCGACGGCAGCCGCTCGTCCAGCTCGACCTCGATCGTGAAGCCCTGGTTGCGCGCGTGCGGCCGCAGGATGCGCACCACCTCGTCGATCACCGGCTGGATGGAGCCCACGGTGACGTGCATCGACCGCGTGCCCTTCTCCAGCCGACTCAGCTCGAGCACGTTGTCGATGAGCCGGCTGAGCCGCTCCGCCTCCGCCGTGATCGTGCCGTAGTACTCCTGGCGCTTGGCCTCGCTGGGGACCATGTCCTCACGGAGGATCTCCCCGTACATGCGGATGGCCGTGAGCGGCGTCTTCCGCTCGTGGCTCACGGCCGCGACGAAGTTGCTGCGCCGCTCCGCGAAGTGCACGACCACCGCGACCATCCGATACAGCGCCGCGAAGCCCAGCAGCGCCACCAGGCCCAGGGCCAGGGCCAGGGCCATCACCCACAGCTGCGCGTCGGGGCCGTCCGGCGGCAGGCGGCGGAGCAGCGCGGTGGTGGACAGCGAGGTGAAGGGCTCCTCGAAGCGGTGCGAGAAGCGGAAGGTCT
>JAJDAI010000330.1 GCA_029261955.1 Deltaproteobacteria bacterium
TCATCGGAGGCGGCTCGTACGGCCAGAACATCGCCAAGCGGCTGCTGGCGCGGGACGAAGTGCGGATGGTGTTCCGCAGCCACGAACACCAGATCACCTTCGTCGAGAGCAATGAGGCGACCTGCCGCGAGCTCGAGGTCCGCTTCGGCGTGCCCATCTATCACGGCGACGGCACGAAACGGCAGATCCTCGAGCAGGTCGGGCCGGACAAGGTCGACGTCGCCATCGCCGCCTCGGACGACGACGGGCGCAACGTCATCGCCGCGCTGCAGGCGCGCCAGCTGGGCATGCCGCGGGTGATGGCGATCGTGCGGGACTCGGACTACCTGCCGCTGCTCGAGGCCGAGGGGGTGGTCGCGATCGGAGCGCCGTGGGCGACCGCCGCGCTGGTCGAGAACTACCTCGACCGGCCAGGGGTGGCCGAGCTTTTCGAGATCGGCACCGGAGTCGCCAGCCTCGTCGGCGTGATCATCCCAAGCGGCGCCCGGGTCGCCGGCAAGCTGATCCGCGACCTCGAGATCCCCAGCGAGTGCGTGGTCGCCGCCGTCATCCGGGGCAAACGGTTCGTCGTGCCGCGCGGCTCGACGGCGATCGAGGTCGATGACGAGGTGGTCTTTGTCGGGCCGCCGAAGGCGGTGCAGCAGGCGAGGGAGCGCTTCCTGCTCACCAGCTGATCGAGGAGCCGGCGTCGACATCGAGGGCGCGGAGGAAGCACAAGGCCAGCCTCCAGCCGTCAAGTGAAGTCGAAGGCAGAGAGTCAGGGTGCCGTCTCGCCCGGCCCGCCCGGTTCGACACCCCCTCTGGGTTCGTCTGGAGGGGGTCTTGCTGTGCTCCAGGCCGGTGACGAGACGAGGCTCGAGACCGCGGGACAGACGCTCGAAGAGCGCTGAGCCTGTCCCGAGGCGGACTCAGCGCACGCACTCGCCGGTGCTGGGCTCACAGGTCAGCCCGGCCTGACAGGACACGCTCTTGGCGGGGTTCACCGCGCACTGCCCCACCTGCTTGTTGCAGAAGCGGGCCTCGCACAGGTCCTCGTCCTCGCAATCCGAGTCCTCGGCGCACTCGCAGACGAACTCGCCGCTGGAGCAGCTGCCCGCGTCGCACACGTCCAGGTACGTGCAGACGTTGGCGTCATCGCAAGGGGCCCCATCGGGCTGCGCGGTCATGCGGCACGCGCCCGTCTCCGGCTCGCACTGGTTCTTGCTGCAGATCGAGTCGTTGACCGAGGGGCAGGAGATGAGCGTGCTCGGGTTGAGCAAGCACTGGCTCGTGGCCAGGTCGCAGTACAGCGTGCCGTTGCAGACATCGCCGTCCTCCAGGTTCTCGCAGTCTTCCTGCTTCTTGCACTGGCAGCTGGAGAGCTCCGGGTAGTCCCCAGCGGACCAGTCTCCGGAGCAGGTGCCGCCTCTTCCGCAGGCGTCATCGCGGGTGCACTCGTCGCCGTCGTCGCAGGGGGTCGAGGCGGGCAGCGCCCTCATCGAGCACTCGCCGGAGCGCGGGTTGCAGGTGTTCTTCTGGCAGGCGGTGTCCTTGACCGTGACGCAGGTGACCTCCGTAGCGGGGTTCTCGGCGCAGACCCTCAGGCTCATGTCGCAGTACCACTCGGCGTGGCAGCGATCTTGTCGGAGACCCCAGCAGTCCCTGTTCTCGTCGCACGAGACCACGTCGGGGTTGGTCGCCCCCCTCGCGCCCCCCCGGCCTTGGGCCTGTGCCGGCGTGAACAGACTCGAGAGCATCATCAACAAAACACACAACTGCATGGCGCCTCCCCTTGTGAAGTCGCGCACCCTACTCCCACGCGGACCCGGAGACGTCGGAGCAGGCAAATGCGGACCCACCGCGGGCCCGGCTGCCAGGCGACACCCGAATCTGACCCCCCTCTTCCCGATGCGGGGGCTCGCGCGGGCGCGCCCGGCACGACATTTCCACCGAGCCAAGCGAGACAGGCCCCGCATCGGTTGGGATGGCTCGCTATCTTCGTCGCCCTGCGCTGCCTCGCCCCCCTGCTGCTGCTCGTGCTCCTCGGCTGCACCGCCGAGTCGGACGCCCCTGCGCCCTCAGCCGAGGATCCCCCCGTGCCCGTGGCCGTCGCCACCGCCGGCGAGCCGCGCCTGGACCGCACCTTTCCCGTCCTGGGCGAGGTGCGCACGCGCCACCGGGCCGAGCTGGCCGTGGGCGTGGACGGGCCCATCGTCACCCTCGATGCGCTGGAGGGCGCGCGGGTAGCGAAGGGCGCGCTGCTGGTGCAGGTGGACGACGCGCCGGCCCGGGCCGAGCTGCAGGCGGGCGTGGCCGCGGTGGACGAGGCGACCGTGACGCTGAGGTTGGCCGAAGCGGACTTCGCGCGGTACCAGCAGGTGGACCTGGGGGTGCTCGCGCCGACCGAGGTGGAGCGCGCGGCGTCCCAGGTGGCCTCGCTGACCGCGCGCCTGCGCAGCGCCGAGGCCCGGGTCGCCCAGGTGCGCGCACGCATCGCCCGCCACGCCATCCGCGCGCCCTTCGCCGGCGCCATCACGAGACGCCACGCCGACCCCGGTGACTGGGTCACGCCCGGCCGCGTGCTGGTCGAGCTGGCGTCCATCGAAGACCTGGACGTGCTGGTGGATGTGGGCGCCGAGCTGGCCTCGCTGGTCCAGGCGGGCGACGCCGTGACGCTGCACCGCGGGGCGACTCAGATCCCCGGCGTCGTCGCAGCCGTCGTGCCGGTGCTCGACCGCAGCACCCGCACCGCCCGCGTGCGCGTCACGCCCGGC
>JAJDAI010000034.1 GCA_029261955.1 Deltaproteobacteria bacterium
AGCTCGTCCAGGTGCTCGCCCCCCAGGAAGGCGAACTTGAAGGACTGGTTGACGCAGTAGCCCCAGTTGCTGACGTGGCCGACCTCCAGGCAGCGCTGGGCCCCCGCGCGGAGGTCCTCGAGGCAGGCCGACAGCGGCTCCGCCCAGTGGCGTACGAAAACGTTGAACTCGATGTAGCCGCCGGTGCCGCGCCCGAAGCGCTCGCGGAGGATGGAGACGGCAGGGCCCGAGTCGAGTGCCGCGTCGGTGAGCCCCGCCATCTGCAGGAAGACCCCCAGCTGCGCCAGGATGATCGTCGCCTCGTCCGTCACCCCCTGCTCGAGCAGGTGGTGCACGCCCGCGAAGAGCAGGGGCGCGTAGTAGGGCGACTCGGACATCGCCGCGGCGGGCAGCGAGCTGCCGATGAGCCGCTGGAGCTGCTGCTGGGCGGGGTCCTCCACCGCGGGCAGCTCGGCCAGCTGGCTCAGGGAGCGGGGGCCGATGGCGGCCATCACGGCGCCGAAGCGGGCCGGGATCTCCTCCGGCCCCGCCAGCGGCGTGACCTCGATGCCCAGGGTGCCGACGGCCTCCACGACCGCCGCGACCGCCTCCTCGAGCTGCATGCCGGTCGTGGTCAGGGCGAGGGCCCGCACGCTGTAGACCGTCAGCCGATCGGCCGGCTCACGGGCGTGCGCGATCACCGTCTTGGCGACGGCCTCCGCCTCGTCGAAGGCCCCCTCCAGGAGCAGCGACTCGCAGAGGGCGTTGTGCAGGTCGAGGGCCAGTCGGTAGTGCGCCGGCCAGGCGTCGTCCGGCAGCAGCCCGACCCCGAGGCTCAGGTAGCGCCTGGCGGAGGCGTGGGCTGCAGCGTGCTGGGCCCGGCGGGCGGCGCGCAGCAGCAGGCCGGCGAGGACCAGGCGCTCCGCCGGCTCGGTGACGAGGGCCCCCGCGCGCTCGTGCTGGCCGACGATGGAGAAGAGCTCGTCGTCGAGGCGGTGCGCCGGCGTGACCTGGAGCAGCAGGCGACCCAGGCGCAGGTGCAGCCGCTGGCGCTCGCCCTCGGGCAGGCGCAGGTACGCCGCCTCCTGCACCCGGTCGTGCACGAAGCGGAAGCTGGCCGCGGCGCGCGAGGTGAGGCTCACGTCCAGCAGATCCGACACGCCCAGGGCGTCGCTGAGCGGGTCGAGGAAGCCGCCCTCGGCCGCCGTCCAGAGGTCCTGGGCCACGTCCTCGGGGGCGCGCTCCAACGCCAGGGCCACCAGCTCGATGCCGAAGCGCGCGCCCAGCGCGGCGCCGATGGACAGCGCCTCCTTCACCGGCTCGCTCAGGCGGTCGATGCGCGCCACCACGTGGTCGATGACGTTGCTCGTGTAGCCCCGCCGCGCGATGGCCCGCGCGTCCCAGGTCCAGCCGCCCGCCTCCGCCTCGAAGGTCAGCAGCCCGTCCTCGTGCAGCTCCGTCAGGAAGGACCGAACGAAGAAGGGGTTGGCCCCCGTCTTGTCGAGCACCAGGGACAGCAGGGAGTCCAGGTTCGGGGCCCCGGTGCCCACCGTGTCCTGGATGAGACGCGCCACGGAGGCCCGATCCAACGGCCCCAGCTCCAGGGTGCTCTGCGGCACGCCGCGCTCGGTCCAGGACGCCAGCGCCGCATGCAGGGGGTGGTCGTCGGGCACCTCGTTGCTGCGGTAGGCGCCCAGCAAGAGCACGTTGCCCGTGCCCGGCGCGCTGAGCCACGCGCCCAGCAGCTCCAGGCTCGCGGGGTCGATCCACTGGAGGTCGTCCAGGAAGACCAGCAGGGGCCGCTCGGCGCTCGCCGCGGCCTGGAGGAAGCGCGAGAAGACGAACTCGAAGCGGTTCTTCGCTTCCATCGTGCCCAGCTCGGGCACCTCGGGCTGCTCCCCGAGCAGCAGGCCCAGCTCGGGCAGCACGTCCACGAGCACGCGGCCGCTGGGCGCGACCGCCTCGCCGATGCGCTGCCGCCAGGCCTGCACCTGCTCGTCGGGCTCGGTCAGGACCTGCGCGCACAGGTCGCCCAGCGCCTGGAGCAGCGAGTAGTAGGGCACGTGGCGGGTGTGGGGCTCGCTCTTGCCAGCGGCGAAGTAGCCGTGCCGCTGCGCGAGCGGGCGGTGCACCTCGCCGACCAGGGCCGACTTGCCGATGCCCGACCAGCCCGCCACCAGGCCGACCCGGGGCGCGTCGGGGCCGATGGCGGCGACGAGGGCGTGCAGCTGCTCGACCTCGGCATCCCGGCCGTAGAGCTTCGCTGGGAGCAGGAAGCGCTCGGCGATGTCCTGGGAGCCCAGCTCGAAGTGGTCGATGACGCCGGTCGCCTCCAGCTGTTCGATGCAGCTGTCGAGGTCGGCGATGAGGCCGCGGGCGCTCTGGTAGCGGGCCTCGGCGTTCTTCTCGAGCATGCGCGCGAGGATGGCCGAGACGGCGTCGGGCACGGACGGCTCGACATCCGAGGCCGCGCGGGGTCGACGGGCGATGTGGGCGTGCACCCAGCCGGTCGCGTCGGTGGCCGTCAGCGGCAGCTGCCCGGTCAGCAGCTCGAAGAGCGTCACGCCGAGCGCGTAGAAGTCCGAGCGGTAGCCGACGCCGCGGTTCATGCGCCCCGTCTGCTCGGGGGACAGCCAGGCGAGCCGGCCGGCCAGGGCGCTGGGCGCGATGGAGCCCGGGCGGGACTCGTCCAGCCGGGTGCCGTGGTCGAAGCCGATGAGGGAGACGCGCCCACTCTCGGGCTGCACGAGGATCGTCTGCGGGTTGGGGCCGCCGTGCACGATGCCGGCGTCGTGCACCACCCCGAGCGCCTCCGTCGCCGCGCGCGCGAGCCTCAGGGAGCCCAGCAGGTCGGGGCGGGGCAGGGCCTCGAGCGGCTGGAGCCCGAGATCCGGCAGCAGAAGCACCGGACCCTCGTCCGTCTCCCGCAGCTCCAGGGCGACGCCCAGCACGGCCTGCAGCTCCGCGTCGTGCCGGATGGCCGCAGCCCCCCGCCGAAAGCCAGCGCCCGGCCGAACCTGCCGCACGAGCACGCCGCCGTCGCGTGCGCGCAGCAGCCGGGTGTCGCCGCCATCGACGAGCACATCCGCGAGATCAAGATCAAGCATGCCAACCCCATTTCCCAAGCAGGTGCAGGCTACCGGAAGCACGACACCCATCGAGATCCCTGGCGATTCCGGCCCCGATCGACGAGGCTCGGTTCGTGCGATTCCGCCTCCTCCTGCTGAGCCTGATCGGGCTGGCCGCCTGCGCCCCCGAGCAGCCGAGCGCCGAGCGCCCCCTGCGCCTCCTCACCGCCGCGGAATACAACAACACGATCCGCGACCTGCTGGGCTACGGCCTCGTTGAGGAGTGGCCCTTCGACCCGGACGTGAACGTCACCCTGGGCGAGCCCTGGCCCTGGAGCTTTCCCGAGCAGCCGGGCATCGACGGCTTCGAGGGCTACGCCTCGGGCCAGGTCGTCTCGGCGCTGCTCGTGGAGCAGTTCGGCGAGGCGGCGGCCCACTTCTCGTCCCTGACGACGGGGGCTCCCTACTTCTCCACCTGCGCGAGCTGGGACGAGCTCGACTCCTCGGAGCTGCAGGACTGCGCCTGGACCAGCGTCGAGCGCTTCGCCCAGCGGGCCTGGCGGCGGCCGCTCGGCGTGGACGAGGCCGACCGCCTGCGCGCCTTTCACGACGACAACGTGCAGGCCTGGGGCCCCGAGGGCGGCGCCGCGCTCAGCGTGCAGGGGATCCTGCTCGCGCCCCAGTTCCTCTACCTGCTCGAGTCCGGTGAGCCGAGCCCCGGCGCCGAGCGGATCCCGCTGGACCCCTGGGAGATCGCGTCCCGGCTCAGCTACTTCCTCTGGGACTCCATGCCCGACCCCGAGCTCTTCGCCGCCGCGGAGGCCGACGCCCTGGGCACCGCGGACGAGGTCGAGGCCCAGGCCCGCCGCATGCTCCAGGGGCGGCGCGCGCGCGAGGCCGTCGTGCACTTCCACGGGCAGTGGCTCTCGCTCGACTCCGTCTACCGGAACAACGCCTCCGTGCAGACCTACGGGCCGCTCTACGCGGGGCCGCTGCTCGAGAGCGCCAACGCGAACGTCGGTCAGGAGGCCGAGCAGTTCTGGTCCGGCTTCCTGGTGGGCACGCGCCGCGCCATGGACCTGGAGGCACAGCTCTTCGTGGAGCAGGTGATCTTCGAGCGGGGCGGCACCCTCGCGGCCCTGCTCACCGACACGAAGGGCTACTCCAGCGAGGTCGGGATCTTCGGGCGCAGCGCCTGGGATGCGAACACCGCCCTGCTCTACGGCGTGGACCAGGACGACGTGATCGACGGGCCCTTCTTCGTCTTTGAATACGAGGACCTCATCCTGCCCTACGACCTCTTCCTGTCCCCGGTGCAGATGCCGCCAGAGCAGCGCGCCGGCGTCACGACACTCGGCGCGGTCCTGGCTGGCCGGGCCCACCCCGTGCATCCCTCCCCCGTGCAGCGCGGCCTCTTCGTGCTCGAACGGCTCGGCTGCCTGCCCATGGGTCAGCCGCCCCCGAGCGCCGTCGGCCAGGCCGAGCCCGACGTGGAAGATCTGGCGGGCACCAACCGCAGCCGCCTGGCAGCGCTCACGTCGCCGAGCGAGTGCAGCGGCTGCCACGACCTGATCAACGCGGCCGGCTTCGCCTTCGAGCACTACGACTCCCTCGGCGGCTGGCGAGAGCAGGACGGCGAGCAGCCCATCGACGCCAGCGGCAGCCTCGTGCTCGGCGGCGAGACCCTCACCTTCGACGGCGCCGTGGACCTGGCGGCGCAGCTCGCGGACAACCGCTCGGTGCACGACTGCTACGCGCGCACCTGGGTCCGCTACGCGCTGGGCCGGCGCGAGGTGCCCGGGGAGCGGGAGACCCTCCAGGCCATGCAGGACGCCTTCGCCGAGACTGGCGGCGACGTGCAGGAGCTGCTCGTCTCCACCGCGACGAGTGACTGGTTCCGCCACCGCTACGTGGGGGAGCCATGAAGCTCGACCGACGGCGATTCCTCCAGCTGATGGGCCTCGGCGGCGCCTCGGTGCTGCTGCCGCGCCGCTCCTTCGGTGGTGGGGCGCCACCGAAGCGGCTGATCGTCGTGCACAGCCGCCACGGCACGGTCTACGACCGCTGGGCGATGCGGCCGCCGGGGCTCGATCCCGAGGAGCCGTGGAGCGTGGACCTCGCCGGCCTCACGGAGGACGAGCTCCCCGCCATCCTCGCGCCCCTGCACGCGCACCGGCGCCGCCTGGTGGCGCTCGACGGACTGTCCCTGCTCAGCGCCGAGCTCGACATCCCCGGCTACCGCCACGAGAAGGGCTGGGTGCACGCCTGGACGGGGGACCGGGTGCTGCTCAACGGCTCCGAGGTGCTGTCCCGCCAGCCCTCCCTCGACCAGCTCGTCGCCGCCGCCATCGCGCGCCCCGACCAGGTGCCCGCTTTGGAGCTGTCGGTGGGCGAGGGCATGCCGATCGCCCACGGCGGACGCTCGATGGAGCTGCCCCTCGAGGACGAGCCCAGCCGCGCCTGGAGCCGCCTCTTCGGCCTGTCCACCTCCACCGACCCCCTGCTGGGCGGCCGGGACCGCGCGCTGGACTTCGCCCTGGCCGAGTTCGACGCGACGACACCCCGCCTGGGCAGCGAGGACCGCAGCCGCATGGAGGCTCACCGGGGCCTCGTGCAGCAGCTGAAGGCGCGGGTGCAGGGCCTGCGGGACGCAGCCTGCGACGCCCCCGTTCGACCCGAGCCCGGCGGCACCTACGACGCCACCTTCCGGGCCTTCGCCGACCTCATCGCGGCGGCCTTCTCCTGCGATCTCACGCGCGTCGCCACCCTCTCGCTCGGCGACGTCCCAGCCGAGGACATCGGCTGGGGTTGGTACCGCACCGGCGACGTGCACAACGACTTCGCCCACTCCGTCTTCGACGATCCGCTCTCGATCACAATCGGTGACCCCGATCACTCGGACACCGAGGACCGGTTCGTGATTGTCGGCAGGTCCGTGCTCAGACGCTTGCTGGTGGTGGTCCACGTTGACCGTGGAGATACAATCAGGT
>JAJDAI010000331.1 GCA_029261955.1 Deltaproteobacteria bacterium
GCTGCACGCGGCCGAGATCGGCTTCGCGTCGCCGGGGACCGGTCTGCGGGTCGTCGTGCAGGCGCCGCTGCCGGAGGCCTTGAGGGTCGGGGCTCCGGGGGGCGCCGCCTGAGCTGGCTCAGCCATCACCGCGACTCGAGCTGGGGCCGTCTATAGTGCGCCGCCCGTCGATCCCGTCCCGGAGCTTCCCCTGCGCATCGTCCCCCTGACCTGGCTGCCCGACCCCGGTCAGCCCCTGTCCAGCCTCTACCCCCAGGCTGCGGCCGCGCTCGCTGAAGGCGGCTGGGAGATCGTCCAGGAGAAGCTCTTCGCCACGCCCGAGGCCCTGCCCGAGCTGCTGGCGTCCCGGAGCGCGACCTGGGAGCAGGCCGACATCGAGGGCCCCGTCACGATCATCACCAACCCCTCGGTGGACGGACGCCCCGTCGCCGGGCTCCAGATCCTCGCGACCGACATGGACGTCGGCCCCGTGCACGACGGCGTGGACGTCGTCGCGCGCCTCGTCCGGCCTCCCACCGGGCGGATGATGGTCATCTCCAACGCGCAGGGACGCGGCTCCGACGGCGCCCTGCTCGACGGGGCCCGCGCCCAGATGGACGCGATGTTCGCCCGCACCGAGGAGCTCTTCGAGGTCTGGGGCTTCGCCTTCACGGACGTCGTCCGCACCTGGATCTACGTCGACCCGCTGCTCGAGACCTACGACGAGCTCAACGCGTCGCGCGATGCCCTCTTCGACCGCACGGGGGTGCGCGTCGAGGGCCGCCTGGAGGCGCCGCCCGCGAGCACCGGCATCCAGGGCCTGCACCCGGACGGCGCGCTCTGCTTCGTGGACGCCCTCGCCACCCACGGGCTGCCCTTCCGGGCCATCCGCCCCGAGCACCAGCCCGAAGCCTGGGACTACGGCTCGGCCTTCTCGCGCGGCATGGTCGGCGAGGTCGGCGATGGGCGCTTCATCACGGTCTCCGGCACCGCGAGCATCAACCCCGACGGCCACACCGAGCACCCCGCGGACGCCCGCGCTCAGATCCTGCTCACCTGGCACAACATCAACGCGCTGCTCCAGAGCGAAGGTGTCGACCCCGGTGTCGCTGGCATGTGGACGCTCTACTTCAAGGACGCCTCGGTCGTGGAGGCCTGGAACGCCCTCGAAGCGGAGGGTGAGCTGCCCGCGCTCGAGGCCGTGCGCATCCTCGCCGACGTCTGCCGCGACGACCTGCTGTTCGAGGCCGAGTTCACGACCTTCGTCTAACCTCGCCGCATGCTCCCGCTGCTCCTGTTGCTGGCCTCCGGCTGCGTCGACGCGCCGCAGCTGCCGCCCCGGGTGGTGGAGGAGGCGGAGCCCAGGGCCTTGATCGCGTCGGTGGCTCCGTCCGAGGAGTCCGCGGTCACCGTGCGTTTGACGCTGAGCGCGAACCCCGGCACCGCCGCCCTGCCCGCCGAGCCGCTGGCCGTCGACGTGTACCTGCCCGCGCAGCTCTCGCCGGCCGGCTTTCCCCTGCTCGGCTCCGTGCCCGTGTCCCGCCATGTGAGGGACGCGCCCGTGGCTTCCTGGCCCCTGGAGCTGGACGTGCCGGTGGCGGCGGTGGCTGGCGCGACGCTGGTCGCCTGGTTGGACGTGGACCGGGACGGCGAGCCGGGGCCGGGGGACCGGATCGGCGAGCCGGTTCCGCTGAGCAGCGCCGACTTCGGCCTGGATCCGCCTCGCTTGTCGGGCACGATCGGCCGCATCCACACGACGCTGGCGGCTTCACCCGAGCGGCGGGCGGTGGAGGTGACGGTGAGCGCCCCCGCGGACGCGCCCGAGGATGGACGCCTGCTCCTCATCGGCTACGCCGCCGGCCGCGAGCCGGGTGGGCGCCCCGACTTCCGCTGGTCCTCGCCCGGCACCCGCCGCTCCTGGCCCGAGACGGTGTCGGTGCGCGTGCCCGCGATGCCGCTGTGGATCATGGCCGGCCTCGACCGGGGAGGGGACGGGCAGCTGGACCCCAGCGACCTCATCGGGCCGCCGGTGGAGGGCTTCGATGCTGCCCGACAGGGGGCCCTGGCCTTGTCGGTGGACGCGCAGCTCGGGCAGCGCCGATGAGGTGCTTCCTGGTGATCTCGCTCGGCTTGTTGCTGGGCTGTTCGGAGGCGCCTGAGACGAAGCCGCCTCGCGCGGAGGCTCCGGTCGCGGACGGGCGCCTCGCGGAGCTCGATGGCTCCTGGTTCGTGCGCTACCACAGCGACCCGAAGCCCTACCTCGACGTCGCCTTCCGCGAGGGCACCCAGCCCACGCGGGTCACCGCCGACCTCCAGGGGCCGGAGCGCTCCTGGACCGACCTGGAGCTCGTGCTGAACGAGGCGGAAGGGGAGTGGCAGGTCATCTGCAGCTTCCTGCCCCAGCCCCTCGCCGGCGGGCCGTGGTTCGTCTCGGCCGTGCGGGCCTGGGGCGCAACAGGAGCCGTCGAGTACCGCAGCGCCGCGCCCTGGGAGCCCTATGTGTTGACGGCCGCGGGAACGGGCCGCGCCACGGGGGTTTCGCCAGGCTTCTACTACGCCTCGGAGGCCGGCCCCCTGATGTGGCGCATCGAGGCCCTGCGACCCGAAGGCGGCGCGCCGGCCGACCCCATCCTGCGCGTGTATCGAGCCGGTGAGCTCCGACGCTGGGTCGCCGCCAACGACGACTGGGACGTCGAGCAGCCCTACCCCGCGGTGGTGCTGCCCGTGGAGCCAGGCGCCACCTACCTGCTCGCCCTCAGCGGCGCCGAAGACGACGCCGGCCGCTACGTCCTGCGTGCGGGGCCCCCGAGCGCGGCGCCTCCTCCTGCCCTGGGCCCCCTGCCCGCCGACGCCCCCGGCGATGCCGCGAAGGCCCAGGAGCTGCCCCCTGGCCTTTGGGTCCAGGGCGAGCTCGCCGGCGAGG
>JAJDAI010000332.1 GCA_029261955.1 Deltaproteobacteria bacterium
CCGCAGCGCAGCGCTCAGGCGGGCGCGTTCGACGCCGAGCAGCTGGCTCAGCGAGGGCAGGTGGGCTGGCATGTGTGGCGGCAGCCGCCGGTCCCGGGCCACGAGGACCCCGACGGGGCTGTCCCCGCCCACGAACTCGTCGGTCCGCGGCGGCGGCACGTCGTGGTAGTCCTCGAGGGGGTGGCCGCCCCGCGCCCGCAGGCGGCACAGCTCCTCCCAAAGCTCCTTCGGAAGGCCCGCGCGGGTCGGCGCGTCCTCCCCCTCCAGGAAGGTGATCTGCGCCAGGCCCTCGCGCACCGGCAGCCGGCGCAGCCAGCCCTCCCGCTCCAGCACCACCAGCGCGGCGGCCACCATGCGGTCCGTCGCGCGGTTCCCGACCTCCTGGGCCAGGGCGTCGTGGGAGCGGAACACCGGGTTGTTGCCGTCCGCGTCGAGCGCCTGCCAGGTCGAGATGACCACCCACTCCGGCGGGTGGCTGTTGTCGATGAAGAATTCCTGGATGGACCGGTCGCCGGGCTTGTAGAGCAGCGTGATGTCCGACGGACTCCCGTCGCGGCCCGCTCGGCCGATCTCCTGGTAGTAGGCCTCGATGGTGCGCGGGATGTCGAAGTGCACGACGCCGCGGATGTCGGCCTTGTCGATGCCCATGCCGAAGGCGTTGGTCGCCGCCACGATGGGGACCCGCCCGGTCATGAAGGCGTTCTGGACCCGGGTGCGCTCATCGGGATCGAGGCCGCCGTGGTACATCGCCACGCTCTCGCCGTTCCCGGACAGCCGCCGCTGGACCAGCTCCACCGACTTGCGCGTCGCGCAGTAGACGAGGAGCGGCCGACCCATCTGGCCGACCTGCGTCTCCAGCATCTCCTCCTTGCCCTTGCGGCTGCGCGCGGGCAGCACCTTGAGCCGGAGGTTCGTGCGGTCGAAGCCGGTGACGAAGACGCCGGGGTCGGTGAGCTGGAGCGTCTGGAGGATGTCGTCGCGAACCTGCGCGGTCGCGGTCGCGGTCGCGGCGATGGTCGGCGGGTTGCCGAGCTCCTCACGCACGTCGCCGAGGCGCAGGTAGTCCGGCCGGAAGTCGTGGCCCCACTGGGACAGGCAGTGCGCCTCGTCGATGACGAAGAGCTGGATGTCTACGCCTGCCAGCCGGCGCCCGAAGCCGCCTCCCCGGAAGCGCTCCGGCGCCACGTAGAGCAGCCGGATCTCGCCTGCCCTCACCTGCTCCATGCGGGCGTTGCGCTCGCTGGGGGAGATGGACGAGTTGATGAAGGTGGTGGGCACGCCGAGCGCGGTCATGGCGTCGACCTGATCCTTCATCAGGGCGATGAGGGGCGAGACGACGAGCGTGACGCCGCCGCGGTAGACGGCGGGCAGCTGGTAGCAGAGCGACTTGCCAGCACCGGTGGGCATGACGACGAGCGCGTCGCGCCCCTCGGCCACGTGCTGGATCACCGGCTCCTGTCCGGGCCGGAACTCGCGGTGGCCGAAGGTCTCGTGCAGCAGCTCGAGCAGTCGGGATCGGTCGGTGTCGTTCATGTGGGTCGGGCTCCGCAAGGTAGTCGGGGAGGCGCTGCCTCACAAGACGATCGCGAGCCCGATTCCGGGTCCGAATTCGCGGCAACTTCGCTTGACAGGAATTCGGTTCTGATCGGGCGCAAACGTGCCTGTTTTTCCCTTGGCGTGCCCCCAAGAACGGGTTTAGCGTCTTGCTCAGGAGAACCCCTTATCTGCTTATGAATCAAGCGGTTGGCGTGCCTTTACGCACGCCGACGGAGGTGAGCCATGGCCACGACGCTTCTCACGGACGCCCTCTTCGGGGACCGCATCCCCAGCGGCTCGGTGGAACACCCCCCCAACGTCGGTGAAGCGTTGTTCGTGAACCTCCGCTGTCCCTGCTGCGGCCACATGGTCGAGCTGGACGTCGATCCCTCGGCCGGCAACCAGTGCTACGTCGACGACTGCCCCTCCTGCTGCCGCCCCATCGAGGTGCACCTGCACGCGCACGACCTCGCGGTGGACAGCATGTACGGGCTCGCAGTTCACTGATCCCCGGCGCCTTGCGCTGGGCCCGCGGCGTGGCACCCTCGCCCGGTGCAGTTCCCCGTCCCCCTCGTCCCCGGCACCCTGATCCTGCGCGAGAAGCGCTTCCTGGCCCACGTGCGCCTGGACGACGGTCGGGTGGTCATCGCTCACACGAACAACTCCGGCTCCATGAAGGGCTGCTCGGACCCGGGCAGCCGCGTGTGGCTGAGCCCGGCCGACAACCCCAAGCGCAAGCTCAAGTGGACCTGGGAGATCGTGCACACGGGGCCGGACGCGGTGCCGGTCGGCATCAACACCTCCCTGCCCAACGCCCTGGCGGCCGAGGCCGCGGCTGAGTCGATCATCCCCGAGCTGTCGGGCTACGACCGCGTGCGGCGCGAGGTGCGCTACGGCCAGGAGCGCTCCCGCATCGACGTGCTGCTGGAGCGCGGCCCCGAGGAGAGCCCCGAGCGCTGCTGGGTCGAGGTGAAGAACGTCACCCTCGTGCGGAACCGCGTGGCGCTCTTCCCCGATGCGGTCACGACCCGCGGCCGCAAGCACCTGCGGGAGCTGGCAGCGCAGGTGGAGGCAGGGGACCGGGGCGTGCTGCTCTGGATCGTGCAGCGGCAGGACGTGGACTCGGCTGGCCCGGCGGACGACATCGACCCCCAGTACGGCGAGACGCTGCGTGACGTCGCGGCGCGCGGGGTCGAGATCCTGGCCTGGCAGGCGGAGGTCACCCCCCAGGCGGTGACCCTCACCCGCGCCCTGCCCGTGCACCTCCGCGCGCCCCAGTAACCGTCTAGACTCCGCCGCCGTGGCCTCTTCCACCATCCTCGGACGCTTCCGCCAGGGCCTCGGCATCGGGGTCGGGCTCGCCGTGCTCGTCTACGGCGTCTACTTCGTCCGCGCGGACTTCAGCAAGGTGGCGGACAGCCTGTCGTCCTTCGCCTGGAAGTGGCTGCCCGTCCTGCTGCTGCTGAGCCTGGCCAACTACGGGATCCGCTTCCTGCGCTGGGAGCTCTACCTGCGGATGCTGAAGATCCGGGTCCCGCTCGGGACCTCGCTCAGCATCTTCATGGCCGGCCTCGCGATGAGCATCACGCCGGGCAAGGTGGGCGAGTTCCTCAAGTCGTATCTGCTCAAGGAGTCCTGCGGCATCCCCATGGCGCGCTCGGCGCCGGTGGTGTTCGTGGAGCGGGTCGGGGATCTGCTGTCCCTGGTGCTGCTGGCCTCCTTCGGGGTCGCGACCTACGGCGGGGGCGAGGCCGTGCCGGTCCTGCTCGCGGCGGGGGTGGCCATCGGCGCGGCCATCGCGGTGCTGCACAGCAGCGCCCTGACCGACCTCGTGCTGTCCCTGCTCGGCCGCATGCCGCTGGGGGACAAGGTGGCACCGAAGCTGGAGGAGGCCCTGGTGGCGTCCCGGTCGCTGCTGGGCGCGCGGGCCCTGATCCTCGGCCTCGTCCTGGCGACGGCCGCCTGGTACTGCGAGTGCCTGGGCTACTGGCTGGCCTTCGAGGGCTTCGGGGTGGAGGACTTCCCGCACAGCGTCGGCGTCTTCGCCTACAGCTTCTCGACCGTGCTCGGTGTCGTCAGCCCGGGTGGGCTCGGGCCGACCGACGTGGGCCTCATCGAGATCGCGCGCCGCTTCGTCACGGACCTCTCGGTGGAGGACGCGACAGCCGCCTCCTTCATCGTTCGCGTGGCCACTTTGTGGTTCGCGGTGGGCCTCGGCGCGATCGCCTTGATGCGCTTCCGCGGGGCGGTCGATGTGGACGTCGAACAGGCGCGCGCAAAGAGCGAAGGGTAATCACCCGGATCGGGCGGCTATCCTCTCGGTGGACTCATTCGTGAACCACAGCGACTCCAAACCCTACGACCTGCGGCAAGCCGCGCCGTCCCTGGACGCCGCGCACCGCCATGAGCGCGAGCGTCGCTTCGACGAGGCGG
>JAJDAI010000333.1 GCA_029261955.1 Deltaproteobacteria bacterium
CGCCGCTGGCTGACCATCGAGGACGGCGTGTTCGACGCCGCCATCGTGCGGGTCAACGGCGTCGAGGTCTGGCGTCAGCACGCCTCCCCGAGCCAGGACGGCGGCGCGCACCACGAGGACAGCCACTGGGCCCTGCGCAGCTACGACATCAGCGGGCTGGTGGACGCCGGCGAGGTCCAGATCTCCTGGGAGCTCCAGTCCGACAGCGGCCTGCAGATGGGCGGCTGGAACATCGACGACGTCCGCCTCGTGGGCTCCGCCGTCGCGGCCCCCGCGCTGGACGAGGGCCTGGCCGAGGGAGACGGCTGCGAGGGTGGCTGCTCGACCGGCGCGCCCGGCTCGGCCAGCTGGCTCGCGCTGCTGCTCCTCCCCCTGGTCCGCCGCCGACGGTGATGGGTCATCTGGGTCGCAGTCGCCCCGGTCGATCGGGACGGCAGTGACCCGATCCGAGGAGCGGCCTCGGGCGAAGAACCCCCGCCATACGGACCCTCGCTGAGTCGCCCCCCGCTGGCACGCCCTGTGCTCTTGTTCAACGCATGCAGTCCAGGTCGAGCCAGGATCGAGCCCCCGCTGCCGGAGCGCTGACATGAACCTCAGCCGCGACGGCGCGCAGCCGGCGTCCCCGCAGCACCAGCGCTCGCTCGCGTCCCAGCGACGCGTGATGCAGCTGCTGAGGACCCCTCCGCCGAAGGAGCTCGGAGTCCCCCACGCCGTCATCGCCGTGGAGCGGCTCCAGCTCGCCGTGCCGCTCTGCCGAGCCCTCGCGGGCCTGGGCTACCTGAGCGAGGTGCAGGCGGGCGGCGACCACTACTTCGACATCAGCGAGCTGGCCGAGGACGACCTCATCGTCCTGGACTGCTGGCACCGCTCCTTCCGACCCGACGTGCTGGCCCAGCGCTTCGCCGCGCGGCCCGAGATGCTGGGCCGCTGCGTGATCGTGGAGTCGCCGGAGCTCGGTCTGGACACGCACCGGGAGCTGCTCGCCCTCGGTGTGCTCGCGGTGCTGCCCCGGAGCCGTTTCGACGAGCGGCTCGCTGCCTTGCTGGAACGCGTCGACCGCTGACGTAGTCTGCCGCGCATGACTTCGCGCCCTGCTGTCCCGCCCGTCGTGCTCGCGTCCACCTTCGTCTTCGAGGACGCCGAGTCCATGGCGCGCTCCGTTCAGGAGCGCACGCCTCACCTCTACTCCCGCTGGTCCAACCCGACGGTCGAGGCCCTGGAGGCCGAGGTCGCGAAGCTGGAGGGTGCCGAGGGCTGCGTGGCCTTCGGATCGGGCATGGCGGCGGTGCACGCGGCCTTGCTGGCGGCGACGGAGGGGGCCCCGGCCCTGGCCGTGCAGCGCGAGATCTACGGGGGCACGCACGAGCTGCTGGGCTTCGCGACCTGGCCCTGCCCCGTGTCCCGGTTCTCGCTGGTGGATGCGGTGGATGCAGCGGCCGCCTTGCCCGAAGGGGCGGTGATCCTGCTCGAGCTGCCGACCAACCCGATCGTGAGGGTCGTGGACCTGGAGGGCGTGCGTGCGGCCGCCCCGACGGCGACGATCATCGTGGACGCGACCTTCGCCTCACCGGTCTTCAGTCGACCGCTCGAGCACGGCGCGGACCTCGTCGTCCACTCGGCGACGAAGTACCTGGCCGGGCACCACGACGTGGTGGCGGGGGTCGTCAGCGGGTCGGACCTGGATGCGGTCTGGCGGGTGCGCAAGGTGCTCGGGGCGGTGCTCGATCCGGCCGCCGCCTACCGGGTCTGGCGGGGGCTGCGAACCCTGAAGCTGCGCGTGCGGCAGCAGAACGCGACGGCCGAGCTGCTGAGCGCCCGGCTGGAAGAGCACCCCCGCGTGACCGCCGTGCACCACCCGTCCCTGCCCTCCCACCCGGACCACGGCCGCCTGGGCGGCGTGTTGTCGGCCGGGGGAGGGGTCTTCTCCTTCGACGTGCCGGATCCGTCGGCGGTCTTGAACCGCCTGACCCGCTTCGAGCTGGCGCCGTCCCTGGGTGGCACGAACACGCTGATCACCTCGGCCGCGGGGGTGACCCACGCGAACGTCTCCCCCGAAGAGCAGGCCGAGGCGGGCATCAGCCAGGGGCTGCTGCGGGTCGCGGTGGGGCTGGAGGACGCCGAGGAGCTGTGGGCGGATCTGGAGGCGGCGCTGTCGCAGTGAGGGCCATTTGATAGAAACCTCTTGATCAGTTTCGATTTGATTCTATATCTATCGAAACGAATCGAGACGACGATGCCCGACCACGACCTGCTGCTGACCTTCTTCAAGTCCCTCGCCGACGCCAAGCGGCTCCGGATCGTCGGGCTGCTGGCCCACCGCGCCTACACGGTGGAGGAGCTCGCCGAGGTGCTGGACCTGCGCGCCTCGACGGTCTCGCACCACCTCAGCAAGCTCAGCGGGGCCGGCCTCGTCTCCGCGACGGTGCAGGGGCACTACCACCTGTACGCGCTCGACACGGACGCGCTCGAAGCCCACGCCCGCAGCCTGCTGTCCACCGGCGAGCTTCGGGAGCTGGCTCCGATCGATGAGGGCGTGGATCCCTACGACCGCAAGGTGCTCGCGACCTTCCTGGACGAGGAAGGACGGCTCAAGGCGCACCCGATGAAGCGCAAGAAGTTCGAGGTGATCCTCCGCCACGCGCTTCACACCTGGTTCGACGACGCGGGTCCCTGGACCGAGATCGAGATCAACGGCCGGCTCAAGGCGCTGACGGACGACGTCGCCAGCATCCGCCGCGGCTTCATCGACCACGGGCTGATGTGCCGCGACAAGCGCGGGACCGAGTACGTGAAGAGTTGAGGACTGCGGTCCGGGTGGCAGAGGCTGCCCGGGCCGCCCTCAGCCCTCCAGCTTGTCCACGATCAGCTCGATGAAGGCGTCCGCGGGGTAGTCGCGGTAGCTGTGGCCCTCTTCGAACCAGGTCACGATCGAGTCCGATTCCCCCGACTTCGCCATGCGCGCGGCCTGCGGGTACTCGGTGACGAGCTCGCCCAGGCGGCCCAGCACGCCGTCGCTGGCGGAGTGGCTGGAGGGGTAGTGGGCCCGCAGCCAGGCGAAGATGAAGTAGACGAGCGTCGGGTCCGCCTCGCGCACGAGGTCGAAGATCGCCCCCGAGCTCAGCTTCGCGTCTTCGATTCCCCCGAGGATGCTCAGGGCGGCTCGCTTCTCGGTCTCGAAGGACATCGGGCACTCCGGCGTGGGTCGGGAGTATGGCCCGATCGGACGGCGCTTGCCGCGCGGCTACTGCAGCTCGTGGCAGTCCAGGCAGCTGGCGCCCTCGAGCACCATCTCCTGTTCGAGCAGATCGGCCATGAGCGGCAGGACCTGCTCGTCCATCCAGATGCCCAGCTCCCGACGCTCGGGATCCTCGATGTTCTCCACCGGGATGTCGTCGAAGGTCAGGGGCGTGATGTCCACCGGCATGGCGTAGTCGAGCTCGGCCGCCTCGGTGCCGTGGCAGCTCACGCAGTCGAAGTCGGCCCAGGTCTCGGGATCCTGCTCCACGAAGAGCTCCTTCATCTCCGGCTCGAACAGCCGGACCATGAACTCGAAGCGATCGTCGAAGCCCAGGCTGTCCCAGGGGCCGGGCTGCTCGTAGGGCTCCGGACCGGGCTCGTCGACGGGGACGCAGGAGGCGAGCAGGAGCAGCAGGAGCAGGCGCATCGCGGCGCACCATAGACGCCGCCCGGGCGCCCGCCACCTCCTGCTGGGGCTCCAGCGCACGCCGGACCTGGGTTTTCTGGCCACGATGGTCGAAAAGACCCGCTCGTCCTGCCTGCTCGTGCTCGACTCGGGGCGTGAATCTGCGTTGGCTCGAACTCTCGGTGATCGCGCTCGTCGGCTGCACCGAGGTGCCCGACGGTGACTTCGAGCCGTCGCCCCCCGACGACGTCGAGGCGACGGCGGGCTGGGCGGTCGGCTTCACGCCGCGCGGCAAGCCCGCGGAGGACGTGCTGCGGGCTGGGTTCTCGGGGGGTGACTTCTTCGGCGGGGCCGTGATCGCCGGCTTCTCGGAGGAGGTCCTGGGCTCTCCGGAGACGCTCGCCTCGGCGGGTTCCCTGCTGGAGGACGCGTCGGCGGTGCAGATCGTCGTGCCCTGGTACCAGGACTCCTGGGACAGCAGCAGCTTCACGCGGGAGCCGGGCAAGACGCCGAGCGATCAGTCCCTGGTCGAGCTGGTCTCTTCGGTGCACGAGGCCGGCGGTGCGGTCCTGCTGACGATCTTCGTCGAGGCGCGGGACGGCTCCTGGCGTGGGGACTTCCTGCCCGCGGACCCGGATGGGTGGTTCGCGGCGCACCGGGACCTGCACACGCACTACGGCGCCCTCGCGGAGGGCCTCGGGGTCGCGGCGATGTCCGTGGGGTCGGAGTACACGCAGACGGAGGCCCGGTTCGCGGATGGGTGGCGCTCGGTGATCGCCGCGAGCCGCGCGGAGTTCTCGGGCCTGCTCGCCTACTCGGCCAACTGGAACGACGCGGGTGGGGCAGGCGGCGGCTTCGAGGGCGTGCCCTTCTGGGACGACCTGGACGCCATCGGCGTGGACGCCTGGTTCCCGCTGATCGGCAGCGGCGAGGCGCCGGAGATCTCGGCCCTGGTGGAAGGCTGGCAGCCCTGGCTGGACCGCATGGAGGCCGTGTCCCTGGCCTTCGATCGGCCCGTCTGGTTCACCGAGGTCGGCTACGCCTCGCGGGTCGGCGCGGCGGCGCGGCCCTGGGAGTGGCAGAAGTCGGACGAGCCCAGCGCGGTGACGCAGGAGAATGGCTACTCGGCCTTCTTCGAGGCGGTCTACGGGCAGCAGGACTGGGTCGAAGGGGCCTTCTTCTGGTGGTGGGACAACGCCTCCACCTGGGACTTCGCTGGCTACTGAGCGCGCGGCTGTGGGGCGCAGTCCGGCTGCTCGATGAAGAAGCCCGTGGCGCCGGCTTCGACGAGGAGGCGGGCCTCGTCGGTGACCGAGAGGACCTGCCCGTTCCGGGTCGTGCGGAAGTTGGCCTCCCGGCGCAGCGTGTAGGGGTGGATCTCGAGGCTGAGGGAACGGGTGGTCGCCATCCAGGGCGCCGGGGGGCCGACCAGGCGGCTGTGGGCGGTGGGGAGCGTCGCTCCGCAGGGACCTTCGGCGGGGCGGGGAGGGGTGGTGGACTCGAAGGGCTCGCGCGGCAGCACGTCAGCGGCCCAGGGCCCGATGCCCGCGGCGTAGGAGGCGACGAAGGCGAGGCCCTCGGGGGTGACGAGCTCGGCGTAGGTCGTCGAGCTGGAGAGCTGGGGTGCGCCCTCCCCGTACATCGACAGGTCCTGCTTCGCCGCGTGGAAGCGCACGTCCCAGGGCACCGAGAAGCTGCTGACGGGGGGGAGGTAGCGGCTGTTCGTGTCGCCGATCAGCTGCACCAGGGGCAGGTCGAGGCCCGCGGCTGGGAGGATCCGGCGCTTCAGGTCCAGCAGGTTCGCCACCTCGAAGGACTGGATGAAGATGCGGTCGGGATCGGTGAAGCCCTCGTCGAGCAGGGCATCGATCAACAGCTGGCTGGTGTCGGTGGCGATGGGCTCCCCGTCGAGGTGCCGCCCCTCGTGCAGCATGTAGGTGGGGTGCTTCGTCTCGGGGTAGATGCCGACGCCCCGGCGCTTCGCGAGGCGCACGACCTGGCGGAAGGTCAGGATTCGCTGGTGCTTGAAGCGGCGGTTCTTCGGCCGGATGGCGGGCAGCCGCTCCCGCGCAAAGAGGGCCTTCAGCTCCCGCAGCGTGAAGTCTTCGACGAACCAGCCGCCGACCTGCACGCCATCCACGATCTTGGTCGTGAGGCGGTCTGCGAAGCGGGGCCGCGTCGCGACGTCGGTCGTCGCCGAGGTGACGACGGGCTGCCCACTCGCGTCCCGGACGATCCCCCCGTCCGCGTCCAGCTCCACCCGCGCCAGCTCGTTGTCGTGCCGCACCACCAGCACGCCGTCGCGGCTGAGCACGAGGTCGGGCTCGATGAAGTCCGCGCCCTGCGCGATGGCCAGGCGGTAGGCCGTCCTCGTGTGCTCGGGCCGGTAGCCGCTGGCCCCGCGGTGCGCGATCACCAGCGGCTCCGCCGCGGCGGGCGCGGCGATCAACAGCAACAGCAGGATGCGAATCAACACCGCAGCAGTCTGCCCCGAATGGGCTGGATGGGGTCAGACCCCACTCAGCCCACTTTGTGGGCCCGGTGGGGTCTGACCCCATCCAGCCCGCGGCGCTACCCTGG
>JAJDAI010000334.1 GCA_029261955.1 Deltaproteobacteria bacterium
GCCAGCACGGCCTGCTCCAGGGGCTCACCCCGGGCCAGCAGGCGGTGGGTCACCTGGAGCATCGCAGTGCGGATGCGGTTGGAGCCGCCCGTGCCCAGCGCGACGATCCCGCCGTCGTCCCGCACCAGCAGCGCGGGGGTCATCATCGTGCGGAATCCAGCGCCCGCGGGCCCGAGGTGGAAGCCCGTGGGGTGGATGTCGTCCTCTCCCAGGAAGTTGTTCATGGGGATGTCGGTGCCGGGCCACAGGAAGCCGCAGGTCTCGCCGTTGGACGAGGTGTAGCTGACGGCGTTGCCGAGGTGGTCCACGACGGAGAGGTGCGTCGTGTTGCCGGGCTGCGCGCCCTTCGGGGGGGCATCGGGGCCGCGACCGCGGCGCCCCATCTCCCGGGCCACCTCGGCCGCGTGGCGAGCCAGGTTCTCCGGGGCCAGGAGCTCACCCAGGGCCTCGGGCTCGAACATGCGCTCGTCCCAGCCCTCGGCGCGCGCCCGCTCGGTCGCGGCCTGCACGGATGCGAGCAGCGCGGCGTGCTCGACGGCGTCCGCCGGATCCGGGAGCAGGGCCAGCAGGCGCAGGCCGAAGGACAGCAGGGCGCCGCCGCTGCAAGGGGGCGGCGGCAGGTGCAGCGTGCCGCCGGGGACCGGCACCGCCAGGGGCTGGACGAAGGCGGGCACGAGGGAGCTGAGGTCCGCGGGCCCGAGCGAGCCGTTGGGCGGGCCGAACTCGTCGAGCAGCGCGCGGGCGTGCCGGCCTGTGACGAAGGGGGCGGCGCCTTCGCGGCCGAAGTCCTCGAGCGCGCAGGCCAGGGGCTCCGAGGCCACCCTGTCGCCCTCGTGCAGCGGCCGCCCCCCGGGGTTGAAGAGCGCGTCGGCCCGCTGCCCGATGTTCGTGATGGCGCTGAGCATGGTCGCGACGACCTGGGTGCCGTGCGTGGCGGTCCAGCCCCCGCGAGCGAGCCGCACGGCGGGCGCGGCGAGCTGGTCCAGGGGCAGGCTGCCCCAGCGCTTCCAGACCGCTTCCAGCCCCGGCGCGACGCCCGGCACCGCGGCAGAGCCCCGGCCGGCGTGGAAGGTCTGGTGGGTCGGCCCGTAGTCCACGCGCAGGGCGCGGAAGTCCCGCGGCTCGAGGCCGTGGTCCAGGCCGGGGAAGACCGAGAAGAAGGAGACGACCGTGACTTCGCCCGTCGCGCCGTCGCGGATGGTCATCAAGCCGCCGCCGCCCAGCCCGGTCAGCAGGGGTTCACAGACCGCCGCGGCCAGCGCGGCCGCGACGCCCGCGTCGATGGCGTTGCCCCCCGCCTCCAGCACGGAGACAGCGGTGGCGGTGGTCGCTTCGTGGCCGCTCGCGACGCAGCCGAGGGAAGGGGGGCTCATGGCGGAGAAGTGTAGGCGGATCGGGCGGCGGCGTGGGCCAGCCGCGGCCGTCTTCGCAGCCCAGAACCAGACCCGCCGCCAGCGCAGGCCGGCGGCGGGGTGGGTGGGTCGCGTTCAGGCAGGGCCCGCCGCGACCGAAGGGCAGGCCCTCAGACCTTGTTGATGCCCTGCTTCTTCACGTTGGCCTTCCAGACCTTGTCGCCGAGCCAGGACGGGCCGTTCTTGGGCGCCGCGACCTCCTCGCGCCAGCCCTTGAACACGTGCACGCGGTTGGTGCCGCGCTCGCGGAGCTGGATGTCGGTGAAGCCGCGCGAGGCCGCCTTCAGGGCCGCGCCGCGGGGCTGCCGCGAGTTGAACACCGTCTCGGTGTCGCCGTTGGCATCCTGCATCACGAAATACTTCTTCTCAGACATGAACAAACCTCCTCGTGGTCGAGCGTGCCCGGGAACCTCAGAAATTGGACACGTCGAATTTGAAAAGGAGCGTACCGCAGGCCTCTGCTTGCGTGAACGAAGTTCTTTGGTCGCGATCGACCGAGGAGGCCCCGATCTGCTGGATTCCCGGCCCGTTCGGCCGCTCTGAGCGCTGCGCGACAACCGCCGCTCAGTCCACGGGTTCTGGTCCTGGCCGTCCGAGCGTCGCTAGATAGCTCGATTCGGCAAGGATTTGGAGATACTGGGTTTTTTCGCCAAGGTGAGGCGCCGCGGGGCCCACAGCAGAGACGTCCAGCGACGGCGCCAGGAGGCCCGCAGCGGGGGGATCTTCGGGGCATCGGAGCGCCCGCCGCCCCGATCGAAAAAAAAATGCGATTCGGCCTGCTTTTCTCGCTTCCGGGCGCCTCCCCGCGGGCTCATGCCCCCGCTGCTACCATCCGGCCCCCCTGGATTTCTGGAGGTCCTGTGGCCGATCAGTTGGAGTTCGCTGCCGTCCCGAAGAAGGCGGTCGAGCCGCCGGAGCAGCCTGCCGCGCCGCCGGAGAAGGCGGTCGAGCCTGCCGCGCCCGCGAAGGCGACGGGCCGGCCGACCCTGTACCTCGTGGACGGCCCCAACATCGCGTTTCGCGCGCACTACGCGATCCGCGGGCTGACGAACTCCAAGGGCTTCGCGACGGGCGCGCTCTTCGGCTACTGCTCGATGCTGTTCAAGCTGCTCAAGGAGGAGGAGCCGGACTACCTGGCGCTCGTCTGGGACCCGCGCGGCGGCACCTTCCGCAACGAGATCTACCCCGAGTACAAGGGCACGCGATCGGAGATGCCGGACGAGCTGCAGGCCCAGATGCCGCGCTTCCCCGACGTGGCCGAGGCCCTCGGCGTCCAGCACATCGTCATCGACAACTACGAGGCGG
>JAJDAI010000335.1 GCA_029261955.1 Deltaproteobacteria bacterium
CGTCCACGTACTCCATGACGACGTAGTACTCGTCGCCGATGCGGCGCAGGTCGAAGACCTTGACGATGTTGGCGTGCTCGAGCTGGCCCAGCAGGCGGGCCTCGCGGATGAGCTGGTTGATGAAGTAGGAGTCCATCGCCAGGCCGCGGTGCAGCCTCTTCAGGGCGACGCGCGTCCGGAAGCCGTCGTCCCCCATCCTCTCGGCGAGGAAGACATCGGCCATGCCCCCCTCTCCGATCTTGTGGAGGAGCCGGAACTCGCCCTGAACGCCGAGGGTCTCGGTCATGGTGCCGCCGCCGGGCTACTCGCCCTGGCGGAGAACCCCTGTGCCGGTGTTCGTGTCGCCGACCGTGGTGTCCACGACGTTGCCCACGTCCTGGATGTCGATGGTGTCGGGGTAGAGCGTGACGTCGACCTGCAGTGTGCCGCGGTCGTAGACGACGGAGTCCTTCCAGATGTGGAAGCCAGGCTTGTAGACCGTGACCTCGTAGTACCAGCCGCCCGGCATGCCCAGATCGGTGCCGTCGTCGCCGGTGACGTGGTCGACGACCCAGCGGCCGCCCTCGGTGGTGACCGCGAGTCCGCGGGAGCCATCAGGCAGCTCCGTGGGTCCCTGGTTCTTGGTCTTGCGCCGGGCGTCCGGGTCCTCGTAGGGAGCCTGGGGCAGCACGGAGATCTTGGCGAAGGGGATCGCCCGGCCCTCGGGATCGAGCACCAGGCCGGACAGCATGTCGGCTTCGGCCGCTCGCTTGCCTCCGCCGGTCGTGGCGCAGGCAGCGACGAAGGTCGCGGCGAGCAGCAGCGGCAAGATGCCGCGCAAGGATGCCATCGAACTCATGAACCCCCGGGCCCTCCCCGCCAGCTGATCAGGGACGTGGGGGGACGCCGTTGTCCCCCTCGGTGGGATCGATTCCGTCGCTCACCTCGGTCGGCTGGTAGTCGTCGCAGCCGACCGACTCGGCGAGCGCCTGCAGATCTTCGGAGCACCCGATGCGCACCGTGCGGGCCGTCTCCGGGTGGGAGAAGAACATCGCCGCCTCGTACCGGGCCTTGCAGCGCTCGTCGTACTCCTCGGCGGGGCCACCGGGGTAGGTGTCGCCCGCCTGGCCGGCTTCGCTGTTCACGTCTCGGACGCCGTCGTAGCCGAAGTCCGGCCAGAGGGCTTCCCAGTGCTCGAGACAACCGTCGATGTACCGCGCGTTTTCGGCGCAGACCTGATCGCAGGTGTCGAGGCAACCCGTGCCCATCAGGGCGACGAGTGACAGCATCGGCAGGGACCAGAGAGACCGAAGACGCATGGAGCCACCTCCTTGGGGTTGGGGCCTGGCCCCGCGCGCAGGGGTAGATCGGCCCCTGGCGGGACTCGCTTTTCTACCACATCGCGGACCCACGCCCCCCCTCAGGAGAGCGGATTCCGAGCCGCTCGGCGCGATCAGGTGGAGATCGTGCCGCCCCCGAGGACCTCCACGCCGGCCTCGCCTCCGTAGAGAACGACCGCCTGCCCGGGCGCGATCGCGGAGACGGGTTCCGCGAGCTGCAGCTCGACGACGTCTCCGTCCGCCTTCAGCGCGGCGACCCGCGCCGGCCGGCTCCGGTAGCGAATGCGGGCCCAGGTCGGCTCCTCGGGATCGGGGCGGCGCAACCAGTTCCACCCGGTGCCGACGAGCTCCGAACCCTGGAGGCGGTCGGCGCTGGCGACCACCAGGCGACGTCGTGCGGCGTCGATTCGCTTGACGTAGAGCGGGTCCGGCGAGGTGACCCCGAGGCCCCGTCGCTGGCCGACGGTGTAGCCGTGCACGCCGCCGTGCCGGCCCACGATGGCCCCGGCCTCGTCCACGATCTCGCCCGGCTCCCCTGCCCCGCCGTAGCGTTCGACGAATTCGCCGGCGCGGCCGTTCTGCACGAAGCAGACGTCCTGGGAGTCTGCCTTCTCGGCCACCCGCACGCCCAGGCGCTCGGCCTCGGTGCGCACGGTGTCCTTGGGCAGGTCGCCGACGGGAAAGCAGAGGTGCGGCAGCGCCTCGGCGCGCACGCCGTAGAGGAAGTAGCTCTGGTCCTTGCCGTCGACGCCCTGGAGCAGGCGCAGCGAGCCGTCCTGCTCGACGCAGCGCGCGTAGTGGCCGGTCGCCAGCCAGCGGGCATCCAGGGTTCGGGCCCGGTGCAGCAGGCGATCGAACTTCAGGACGTTGTTGCAGAGCACGCAGGGGTTCGGCGTCAGGCCGGCGCGGTAGGCGGCCACGAAGGGTTGGATGACCGCCTCGTCGAAGGCCATGCGCTCGTTGAGCAGGTAGTGGCGGACACCGAGATCGCGGCAGACACGGCGGGCGTCGAGGATGTCCTCCGGGGTGCAGCAGCCGCCCTCGACGTCCGCGTCGCCCTCGTAGAGCGACAGGGTGATGCCCACGACCTCGCAGCCGCGCTCGTGCAGCAGCGCCGCCGCGACGGAGCTGTCCACGCCGCCGCTCATGGCGACGACGACGCGTTCGCCCGGGGCGGGCAGCCGGTTGACGGGCATCAACTGGGCTCAGCTGGCGCGCGCGAGTTGACGCAGGCGCTCGACCTCCGAGGCGACGGTCTGCACCACGTGGTCGACCTCGGCGTCGGTGTTCTCGCGGCCGAGGCTGAAGCGGATGGCCGCCTCGAGCCAGCGCTCCTCCTTCTGGAGCGCCACCAGCACGTGGCTGGGGTCCAGGGAGCCCGAGGTGCAGGCCGAACCGGTGGAGATGGCGATGCCCTTCATGTCGAGGTTGAGCACGAGGCCCTCCCCGTCCACGCCCGTGAAGGACAGGTTCGTCGTGTTCGGCAGGCGGCCGGCGGGGTCGCCGTTCACGTCGACGCCGTCGAGCGCGGCGAGCAGGCCCGCCTGGAGGCGATCCCGGCGGGCCGCGATCTCGGCGATGTACTCCGGCCGGGCTGTGTCGGCCGCGAGCTCGGCTGCCTTGCCGAAGCCGACGATGCCCGCGGTGTTGTAGGTGCCGCAGCGCCGACCGCGCTCCTGGCCGCCGCCGCGGATGAGGGGCTCGAAGGGCGTCTTGCGCTTGAGGTAGAGCGCGCCCACACCCTTCGGCGCGTAGATCTTGTGGCCCGAGATGGACATGAGGTCCACGCCCAGATCGCGGGCGTCGACCGGGATCTTGCCCAGCGCGTTGACCGCGTCGGTGTGGACCAGGATGCCCCGTTCGTGGGCGATCTCCGCCATCGCGCGGACGTCGTTGACGTTGCCCAGCTCGTTGTTGGCCAGCATCACGGACACGAGGATGGTGTCGTCACGCAGCGAGGCGCGGAAGGCGTCCAGGTCGTGCCGCCCGGCGCTGTCGACGCCCAGGTAGGTGAACTCGAAGCCGTGCAGGACCTCCATGCCCTTCGCGGTGTCGAGGATCGCCTTGTGTTCGATGGACGAGGTGACGATGTGGCGGCCGCGATCGCGCAGCGCGAAGCCGATGCCGAGCAGCGCCGTGTTGTCCGACTCCGTGCCGCCGCTCGTGAACATGAGGTCGCGGGGCGGCACGTTGATGAGTCCGGCCACCTGCTCGCGGGCGTCGTCGATCGCGTCCTTCGGCTCCCGACCGGCCCA
>JAJDAI010000336.1 GCA_029261955.1 Deltaproteobacteria bacterium
ATGATCTCGCCGAACACCGACAGCAAGCCCCTCGCGCCCTTCAAGGAGAGCACCGCCCCCGCCTTCAAGGTCGCCGACATGAGCCTGGCCGACTGGGGCCGCAAGGAAATCACCATGGCCGAGCACGAGATGCCCGGCCTCATGGCCCTGCGTGAGAAGTACGCCGGCAAGGCCCCGCTCAAGGGCGCCCGCATCGCCGGCTGCCTGCACATGACCATCCAGACCGCCGTGCTCATCGAGACGCTGCAGGACCTGGGCGCGTTCGTGACCTGGACCTCGTGCAACATCTACAGCACGCAGGTCCAAGCTGCCGCCGCAATCGCCGCCACCGGCACCCCCGTCTTCGCCTGGAAGGGCGAGTCCGAGGAGGAGTACGAGCAGTGCATCCACTGGCAGGTCAAGGCCTTCGGCGACGAGCCGATGAACATGATCCTGGACGACGGTGGTGACCTGACCGCCATCGTGCACAACGACTACCCCGAGCTGCTCGACGGCATCCGCGGCATCTCCGAGGAGACCACGACCGGCGTGCTGCGCCTCTACCAGATGCTGGAGAAGGGCGAGCTCAAGGTCCCCGCGTTCAACGTGAACGACTCGGTGACCAAGTCGAAGTTCGACAACACCTACGGCTGCCGCGAGTCCCTCGCCGACGGCATCAAGCGGGCCACGGACGTGATGATGGCCGGCAAGGTCGTCGTGGTCGCTGGCTACGGCGGCGTCGGCAAGGGCTGCGTGCAGTCCATGGCCGGCCTCGGCGCCCGCGTCATCGTGACCGAGGTCGATCCCATCTGTGGCCTGCAGGCCGCGATGGAGGGCTTCCAGGTCATGACCATGGACGAGGCCGCCCCGCTCGGTGACATCTTCGTCACCTCGACCGGCTGCTTCGACGTCATCACCGGCGCGCACATGGAGGTCATGAAGAACCAGGCCATCCTGTGCAACATCGGCCACTTCGACTCCGAGATCGAGGTCAAGTACCTCGAGAACCGCGAGGACATCACCGAGATCAACGTCAAGCCGCAGGTCGACCTCTTCCAGTTCCCCGACGGCAAGCAGCTGATCCTGCTCGCGCGTGGCCGCCTCGTGAACCTGGGCTGCGCCACCGGCCACCCCTCCTTCGTGATGAGCGCCAGCTTCACCAACCAGGTGCTCGCGCAGATCGAGATGTGGGAGAACGACTGGGAGCTGGGCGTCTACATGCTGCCCAAGCACCTCGACGAGGAGGTCGCCCGCCTGCACCTCGGCAAGCTGAACGTGCAGCTCGACGTGCTGACCGAAGAGCAGGCCGAGTACATCGGCGCCAAGGTCAACGGGCCCTTCAAGCCTGAGCACTACCGCTACTGATCCCTCGGGGTTGGACTTCGAAGGCCTCGACCTCCGGGTCGGGGCCTTCGCCGTTCTGGAGGGCTCGGGGATATAGTCATGCAATGCGCCTGACCCTTCTCTTGCTCTTCCCCTTCGTGCTCGCCTGCCCCACCGACGAGGGCGGCGGCTTCGGGAACAGCGACGACGACGACGACAGCTCCCCCCAGGAGGAGACGGACAAGATCGTCGGCTTCGTGGAGCTGGAGGACAGCCCCCTGGCCGGCGGCAGCTTGCGCTCCCTGTCGGACCCGGCGATCTCGACCGAGACCGACGGCGATGGCCGTTTCGAGGTGGGCTTCGTCGATCCGGCCACCTTCGAGGGGCTGCGCCTCGACCACCCCGACGCGTCCCTGACCGACGTGTGGATCGATGTCGCCGTGCAGCATCCGGAGGACGAGGAGCTCTTCATCCTGCTGCTCACGCCCGAGCGACTCCAGACCTTCTACGGGGAGTTCGGCCTGATCCTCGATGGGGAGGCGGTGACCGTGCAGGTGGGGGCGAAGGACTCCCTCGGTGGAGACCTGCCGGGCGTGACCATCGCCCTCTCGGCGGACCACCAGGGCGCCTTCTTCCGCGGCGAGAACGGCCCCGAGCCGGGCGACGTGACCCACAACGATCCCGCCGGCATCGTCTTCGCCAACGTCACCGCCGGGCCGGTCCAGGTCTTGGCTACGCACCCCGACCTCACCTGCATCGTGCCGCCGATGCTGACGGTCGAGGCCTCCACCAAGGTGGACGTCAGCGTTCGCTGCCAGTAGCCGGTGCGTGACCGCGCCGTCTGGGCGATCTGCCTGGCCCTCGCGGCCGGGCTCGCCTTGCCGATGCTCCTGTGGCCCTCGCTGCACGGGGAGCAGGGCGCCCGCGCGCTGAGCATCGCGTCCGCCTGTTCCGAGGGCGTGATCCGCGAGGGGCTGCACACCCTGGCCAGCTGCGTCGGGGACGCGAACCGCTACGGCGACCTGTGGTTCCTGCTGCTGACCGGGGCCTCGCTGGTCTTCGGGGCCTCCTGGGGCACGGGGATGCTGCTCGTGCTGGTCCTGACGGCCTGGACCCTGGTCGGTGCCTGGCGGCTGGGCGAGCGGTTGGGGGGCAGCGGTCCCTGGTCGGCCGCGTTGCTGGCGGCGGTCCCCGTCTTCGGGCACGCCGCGCGGCACGTCCAGCTCGACATGCTGCTGATGGGCTGCGTCGTCTGGTTCCTCGCGGTGCTGGCGGAGCAGGGGGCGCTGGGGCGCAGGAAACCCCTGATCCTGCTGGCGGCCCTGCTGCTGGCCGGCGTGATGACGAAGCCCCCGGCGGCGGCCTTCATGCTGCCGGCGGCGGCCCTGATCTGGGGCTGGAAGCGCGAGGGGCTCGTGGCGCCACTCGCCCTGGGCCTGGCGCTGAGCGCGGCCTGGTTCTGGATGGGCCAGGGGGGGGACTGGCGGCCGACGCTCCTGCTGGCGGAGAGCGTGGTGAAGGACCCGCTGGACTTCCCGCCCGCGGCGGGGCCGCGCTGGTTCTACTACCCGTCGATCCTGCTGAGCCACCACCTGGGGATCGGGGGGGCGCTGCTGGCGGGCCTGGGCTTCTGGCAGGTGCGCCGCTCGCCGCTGGCCTGGATGGTGCTCCTCGCCGTGCTCGGGGGACTGGCTGCCCACACCGGCCTCGCCTACCGCAAGCACTACTACACGACCCCGGTCCTGGCGCCGCTGGCGGCCCTGGCGTCGGTCTGGCTGGCTGGGGCGCGGCTGCGGGTGGGGATCGGGGTGCTCATGGCGATCGCGGTGCTGCACCACAGCTGGGGGCTTCCCGGCCTCGCCTCGTGGGTGCCGGAGCCGTTGGCGGGCCTGACGATCAACCACGCCCGCGCCTTCAACCCCGAGCCCCAGCGGGTGCCGACCGAGGTGGGCCGGGCGGCCGCGATCGCGATGGCCCTGGCCGAGATGGACCAGGGGCTGAGGCTGCTGGGGCTGCCGCGCGGGCCCAAGCTCCAGATGATCGTGGACCGCCCGGACCTGCTGTCCTTCGAGCACGCGCTGGACTACGAGCTGCGCCGGCGGGGGGCGCCGCTGCACACGATCTGGCCCGCCCACGGGGCCGCCCTGGATGGCGCGAGGCTCGTGTTCTTCGATGGCCGAGAGCCCGAGGTCGAGCGGCTGCTGGCGGGCTGCGCTTCGCTGAAGGGGGCGCAGTTGGATCTGAGCGAGCGCGCCACGAAGGCGCCCTGCCCGCTGAGTCGGCAGGACTTCGAGGCCCTGGTCTCTCGCGTCCAGATCATCCAGCGCACCGAGGTGGCGCCTGGGCGGTGGCGCGCCGCCGGTGTGCTGCCGGTGCGCGGCGACGTGCCCTGGGGGCCCGCGGTGGCGCTGC
>JAJDAI010000337.1 GCA_029261955.1 Deltaproteobacteria bacterium
ACTCCATGGAGCTCTCGTCGGGGGAGCTCGACGTCATGGTGTCGCTCGCCGGCTTCGCGGAGCTGACCCCGGTGCAGCACGGCGTGCGGATCTTCCGCTTCCGCTACACGACCCAGGACCAGGGCCAGGCGATCGAGGCCACGGGGATGATCGGCCTGCCGCAGACCGACGGCGCCCTGCCCGACGAGCCCTGGCCCGTCGCGCTCGAGTTGCACGGCTTCGCGGGCGCCTCGGACGCCTGCGCTCCCTCGGAGGACTCGCTCATCGGGCCCATGCTGGTCGCGCTGCTCGCGGCCGACGGCTTCGTCGCGGTGGCGCCGGACTTCATCGGCATGAACGGGCGGGGAGGGGCCTCGACCCGACCGCACGCGCCGCTCCTGGGCGAGCAGGTGGCCATCGGCGCCTGGGACGCGATGCGGGCGGCGCGCACGCTGCTGGCGGGCGACCTCGGCCTGCGGCTGCCCGGGGATGCGCGCGACGACCTGCTGATCTGGGGCGCGTCCCAGGGCGGGCACGCGGCCTTCTTCACCGAGCTGCTGGGGCCCTACTACGGCGCCGACGAGCAGGTCCGGGGCGTGGTGGCGGCCTCGCCCGCGCACAACCTGCGGGACGTCGTGAGCGACGCGATGGGGGAGTACAGCCCCGCGACGGGCCTCTCCGGCCTGGCGCTGATCGGCTGGCGGCGCTGGTACGGCGTGCCCGAGACCATGCACGGCGTGCTGACGAACACCGACCCCTACTACCTGGCGGACACGGCCGAAGGCCTGCTGGTCGCAGCGGGCGAGGCCTGCCAGTCCGACGCGGAGTTCCAGGCCGAGACGGTGGCCGAGATCTACGAGCAGGCCTTCATCGACGCCATCCTGAGCGAGGACTGGGACGCGATCGATCCCTGGTCCTGCTACCTGGCGGAGAACTCGGTCAGCCTGTCCAGCGTCGCGCGCCTGCGGGACACGCCGATGCTGACGGTCTACGGCGAGGCGGACGACCTCGTCATCGCGGAGGTGCAGCGCGACGACTGGGGCCGCCTCTGCGAGGCCGGCTGGTCGATGGAGCACCTGCAGTGCCAGGGCGCGGGCCACGCACAGACCACGCTCTTCTCGCTGCCCGAGCAGCTCGCCTGGCTGCGCGATCGGCTGGACGGCGCGCCGCGCGGTGCGATCTGCGAGTGGAGCGAGCCCGTCTGCTGCGCCGGCTCCAACGAAGAAGCCTGCGCGGACTGAGCGAGCTCGCGCGGGCTGATCTGGCCCGGCTGAAAAAAAGCTGTGGCCTTCCGCACTCACCTCGCCGGGAGCTGCGTCGCCCCTTCCGCCGAAGTCCGGGCCCCCGGCAGGTCCCCAGCGTCTCAGGCGAGCGATCTTGCTCGGTCGGCCCTCGGCTTGACCGCGGTCAAGGGGTCGAGCCCTTGCGCACAGGCCCGTTTGAGCCTCCGCGCACACCGGAACTTCCCGATTGTCGGGGTGTTCCGCGCGCGGCAAAACGTCGCACAACAGGTCATCCGTGATCGAACCGCCTGGGTTCTCCATTCAAGCCGCGGGTCGCCTGAAACCCCGGGACCGGGATCCACCCCGTCCCACACCACCCCGGTCGACCCACGCCGTGTGCGCCGGCCCAGGAGGACTCGATGTTCAGGCTCACTCTCCCGTATGCCCTCGCGCTCTTGCTCATCGCCCTCGGGGGCTGCCCCGGCCTCGAAGGCGAGCCCGGACCCACAGGACCCGCTGGCGCGGACGGGGCGGACGGTGAAGACGGTGAAGACGGATTGAACGGCGAAGACGGCACGGGCGTCGACGGCGAGGACGGCACCGACGGCGAAGATGGGACCGACGGCGAAGACGGGACCGACGGCGAAGACGGGACCGACGGCGAAGACGGGACCGACGGCGAAGACGGCGTGGACGGCGAAGACGGCGAAGACGGCGCCGACCTGACGCTCGTCGCCAACGAGTCCTGCGTGGTCTGCCACGGCGAAGACCGCACCGCAGACGTCGAAGCGGCGCACATGGGCGCCATCGAGCTCATCGACCCCAGCGACGACATCGGCTTCGTGAGCGTCGACGTGGACGACGGAGAGGGCGTCACCGTGTCGATCGACTTCTTCTTCGACGTGCACTACGAGGACTTCGTCGGCAACGCGATCCCCGTGGACCCGAGCACGCCGCGCAGCAACGTGACGCAGCTCGACTACGTGCGCTTCTCCCTGGCCCGCCTGGTGCCCGGCACCGACGGCTCCGCCGACACGTGGTTCGACTACACCGCCGGTGAGCGCTACGTCAGCAACCTCGAGGACAACGGCGACGGCACCTGGACCTACACCTTCGACGGCGACTTCGAGGCGGACTGGGACGAGGCCGCGACCCACCGAGCCGTCATCCAGATGTACCACCTGGACGGCATGAAGCCGGTCAACAAGCTCCACGACTTCGTGCCCGACGGCGGCAACATGCTGTCCCACGAGGTGGTCAACATCGAGAGCTGCAACAACTGCCACGGCACGCTCATCGAGCACGGCGGCCGCACCGAGACCGGCTTCTGCAGCGTCTGCCACAACGAGACGCTCAACGAGTACGCCGACCTGCCCGTGATGATCCACGGCCTGCACGCAGCCGTCGACATGGACTCGCTCTACGCCATCGGCGAAGAGGACTTCAACTTCAGCGAGGTCACCTACCCGCAGGACACCAACAACTGCCGCACCTGCCACGACGGCACCAACCCGCTGACGCCCGAGGGCGACAACTGGAAGGACGTGCCCAACCGCAAGGCCTGCGGCTCCTGCCACACCGACGTCGACTTCGCGACCGGCGTCAACCACGGTGATCCGCCCCAGGCGGCCCAGACCAGCGACGCCAACTGCAGCGTCTGCCACGGCGCCGCGGCCATCGAGTCGGTCCACGCCAGC